>CAITEF010000470.1 GCA_903891315.1 uncultured Rhodospirillales bacterium
GACCCGCTGGGCGAAACCTACGATCTGCTGACCCGACAGGGTCTGGTTTCGGGTGCGGCCGTGCAGGCAGTGGTGCTTTCGATCAATGCGGAGCCAGCGATGGTTCTGCGTCATCGTCGACTCGGCTATTACGCCTTCTGGCACCGGTTTCGCGTCCAAGCCGGGGGACCGGCGTTGCGTGAATGGCTGCAGACGAACTTTGAGAAGGTGAAGCGCTCGCTTGATGACATCAAGGCGGACTTGCTTGCGCTTCGCCGCAACTTGGCGGCGCGCGGGGTTGAGCACATGCTCATCCTCAACGCAATGTCCTCATCCGGTCATGAGGACATATTCAGCTACGCCGCCTTCGACGGAGCCCTCGGCGATCAACTCGGGAGTATTCGCGTCAAGGAACTCAACCTGATGCTGCACGAACTCGCCGAGCAGAGCGAAATCGCCATCGTCGATGTCGACGCCATTGCCACAATGTTGGGCGGTGCGGACCACCTTCCCGATGGGGTGCACCAAAGCCGACGGCTGCAAGGTAAGGTCCGGGCAGAAATCCTGCACATTCTTGCCCAGCGCGGGCTGTTCGACGGCGGTACCTAGAGCAACGCCCGATCAGATTGAACCGGAGAGGTTCAATCTGATCGAGGCTAAGTTGCTCTAGAATCATATGTTTCTAGGGCACGACCGTCCGGCAGATCGATTCCGATCGGTCGGACCGTGCTCTAGCAGGCTGCTGAAAATCGTAGCGGATCTGCCTTTGTCGTGATTCCCTGTCCCTGATTGATGCGAGGTGAGCATGCGGGGCAGTGATGCGGTGTCTGGGCGTTTGTTCAGCTACGTGGATTTGGAGAAGCGCGTTCCGGCAAGCCATCCTTTGCGTGTGATCCGTGTCATTGTGAACGACGCGCTGCGGTCGATGTCGGCGGATTTCGACGGGCTGTATGCGCCGCTTGGCCGGGAATCGATCCCGCCGGAGCGACTGCTACGGGCATTGCTGTTGCAGGCGCTGTATTCGATCCGCTCGGAACGCCAGATCGTCGAACGGATCGAGTTCGACCTGCTGTTCCGCTGGTTCACAGGCCTGGGCATCGACGATCCGGTGTGGAGCGCCACCACCTTCACCAAGAACCGCGACCGGTTGCTGGCGGGCGATATCGCAGCCAAATTTCTCGCCACCGTGCTGGCGCAACCCAAGGTCAAGCGGCTGTTGTCGAGCGAGCATTTCTCGGTCGACGGCACGCTGCTGGAAGCCTGGGCGAGCGCCAAGAGCTTTCGCCCCAAGGATGGTTCCGGGCCGCCGCCAGATGCAGGGCGCAACGGCGAGCAGGATTTCCACGGCCAGAAGCGCAGCAACGAGACCCATGCCTCGACCACCGATTCCGACGCCCGGCTCTACAAGAAGGGCCAGGGCAAGGAGGCCAAACTCTGCTTCATGGGCCATGCGCTGATGGAGAACCGGCATGGCCTGATCGTCGAGGCCGTCGCCACCCGCGCCTCCGGTCATGCCGAGCGACTGGCGACTTTGGAGATGATCGCGCCGCACGCCGAGCGCTCGCAGGCCGTCACCCTGGGCGGCGACAAGGGCTTCGACACCCAGGACTTCGTTGCCGAACTGCGGGAGGTCCATGTCACGCCGCACGTGGCGCAGAATACCAACGGGCGACGCTCGGCCATCGACGGCCGCACCACGCGGCACGAGGGCTATCGGATCAGCCTGCGCATTCGCAAACGGATCGAGGAGGCGTTCGGCTGGGCCAAGACGGTGGCCGGCCTGCGCAAACTGCGCCATCGCGGTCTACCCAAGGTCGACTGGCAATTCACCTTCGCCATGGCCGCCTACAACCTCGTCCGCCTGCCCAAGCTGCTCGGAGCGGCGGCGTGACGCCAGGACTCCGTCCGACAACAGCTATTGCAGCCAAAAGCGCGGCAATAGCCGCCTCGAAGGGGGCAGGCGAGGCAAAACAGGCAGCGTCAAAGCGTAAAATCGCAGCCAAATCAGGATATTTTCAGCAACCTGCTAGACGATCTCGAAGGTTACCAACGGCTGTTGCAGTTCTTGTATGCTGTCTGGCAGCAATTCGTCGACATTGTCGCTAAGAACAGCCAAAGGCTGACCCAGTTTTTGCCACTGCCCCGGCTGGGACAGGATGTCCCGCATCACCGCAGCAGCCCCGGCTCGCACCTCGACGACGACCTTGTGGGTCTCCAATTCGACGACCAGATCTCCCGGCGCGAAGGTGTGCCCAACCTTGCCATGCCAGTCCAGCACGCGCAGTTCGGTGACTTCATCGAAAGTGTTGGGAACGACAAGTGCGTAGAGCATCATTATCTCTCCAAAGAACGAGATGATTTGGTTTAGTGCCGACGGAGACGTTCTGCCACCCTGGAAGCCAGCTTGCCGGTCACTTTGTGCATGAAGGTCAGCTTGCTGATCCGCCCCGCGCGCAGATCGCGCAGCAGACCCGGCAGGTTGCGGTCGTCGATCAGGTCGCGTTGGACGCCATAGACCTGGGCTCGGGCCTTCACCTGACGGCGCTCCAGGCGCAACAATTCCACCGGCACTGAAAGTCGCTCGCGTGCCGCTTTGCGCTGTTCTGCGTGACTGGCGATTGCGCGCGTCAGCGCCACACCATCCACCAAATGGTCAATGCCGACGCTGAGCCACATTTCCACGATCACCGAGGCCGCTAGGTCACGCGCTGTGTCGCTGCCGAGCCAGGCGTCACTTCCCACAGCGAGTGCCCCGTGATGCGCAAGTACACGATCGACATCGATGACATACAGACCGAATTCCTGCGACAGCCGAGCCGCCAGCAGATTGAGCCTGCGCAACCGGTGCATCCGTGCGGCGTGTTCGGGTGGCAGATGGCGGAAGATCGTGGCAACGAAGATCGGCACGCCGCGCGTAAGTTGGATCGCCTGCAATTCTCCTGCGCGGACCCGCCATTCACGCTCCACATTGGGCCAATCGGTTGGGCTTTCCAAATCGGGCAGCAGCGAGACGCAGATGATGTCGGCGTGGCTCGCGTCGTCGAATTCGACTGCAGAGAAGGTCGTCTCGCCTTGTAATGCATCGTTCAGATCAGCCAACGCTCGGCTCCAGAGCGGGATTTCCGAGGCGGCGCAGCGCATGGCGATGCAAAATGGGGCTGTCATGCGTCGTGTTCCTGCAACAGGCCATGATCATCCAGAACGCGCACCACTTCTTCGGCTACCAACTGGTTGCCCAAGGCATTTAGATGATGTTGATCGATCTTGAGATGGCGCGCGCCATGCTCGGCGGTGATCCGATCGACGTCGATGATCGAAAACCCCAATTCAGCCGAAGCATCCGCCAAAGCCGTGTTGAACCGACGTATGCGGTGGGACAGCAGGTTGCCGACGCCCTGGTAGCAATGCACCGTCTCGCCCGGCATCGTGGCGGGAACGTTGAACACCAGGATCGGCACATCGGCTGTCTCCCGCATCCGGGAGATCACCTGTGCCAGATCAGCCATGCTCTGGGTCGGCTCAATGGCTGGTAGGCGATCAAAATGGGCACGCAAGCTTGCCAGTTGCTCGGGCGGCCAGTTCTGCCATCCATATGGGTGCAGCAGGTGACCGAGGCTGCGATGGCGCACCATTGGCACTGAGATGTCACCCTGGATTGAAAGCACCACTGCGGTATGGCCAGGACCATAGGCGGCGTCGCTGAATTGTGCGCGCAGCGGAAACGGGCCGAAATGCCCGCTGATGCCACCAAACAACTGGGTCAGATTGTCTGGTACTCTGCCGATGGCGGCAGACATGGCAGCAAAACATGTATGGGTTTCGTGACGAACGCGGATCGTGCAGTCGCGCTTCTGGTCGCGCAATACTTGGTTGATGCCATTCCAAAGCACTTTTTCGCCCACGGCGTGCAAATGCAACGAATCACGCAGATCTGTGTTGCCCTTCGCAAACAGGCTCAGCCGTAAACCCATGTTAGACATTCCTGCTTAGATCGGGGAGCCCGGGGATCATGCGGCGCACGGCATCATAGTCGATGCCAGTCTGGCCGCGCGCTGCGTTTTCGAGCGCCGGCAGCGAGGTGATGCGCGCCTCCTGAGGCACTTTGCTGACGCTGGATAGGCTGGCCCACAACACTGAAAGCAGCTTCACAGCAGGGATGCTGTGGCGTTGGTAGAATGCGATCTCCCAGCCAGTCTCGGCCAACGGATCCCGCCAGCCGCTGCGATGCGTGAGGTGATAGGTGCGCGCGCCCTCCACCAGGCCCATCCGCCCCCCAGCAAGGCACAGGCGCAGCGCGAGTTCGCGATGCTCGTTGATGTCAAGGGCAGGGTCGAAGCCGCCTGCTGCCAGGAACGCTGCACGATTTACAGAGAAATTGCTGCCGCTCGCGGCAGCCCACAGCACCGAACATTCGGGGTGGTCGCGCAGCGCCTCAGCCTCCATCTCAAAAAGCTGACGAGGCCCCGCGCCCGGATAGACGCCCAATTCGGCGCGGCGGTTGATGCTGTCGAAATCCTCCATGATCTGCTGACGCGTCACTTTCAATCGCTCGATCTCCGCCAGTGGCAGGCGAGCCACGCGGTCTTCCTCACCTGGGCGAGGCGTGGCAGTCTCGGGATTGAGAAGAAGCCTTGTGCCGCGCAGATGCAGTGTCTCGCCCCGGCCGAGCAAACCCGGTGTTGCGGCATGCGCATCAACATGCCGGACCAAGCAATCTGGACCGGCGACCGTGTCACCATCGAGGAAGAATAGGATGTCGCCCTCGGCGACCGCCGCGCCGGCATTCGAGGCAGCACAGCGACCGCGGGCGATGGGGTGGCGCAGAACTTTGAGAGGGAGCTTTCCGTCAAAATCGGCAAGCACGACGCTGGTGTGATCGCTCGATCCATCGTCTACGACCACCACATCTCGCGGTGCTTGCCGCGCGAGAGATTGCAGAGTGAGCCGCAACCGGTCGGCCTCATCTTTCGTGCGGATCACAACACTGAGCATCATGTTCCGGTCTTCTCCTTTCCGCTTTAAAATGTCAACGTTCTGATGGTGATTGACGAGCCAGGAGACGTTTGAGTGAAACAATTTGAAGGATGGGTAAAATATCGTGTGGTCAGCGAAGAAAATATTGTCGAGATTTTACTTGCGCATGGCTGGCGCTACGAAGTTTCTGGGGGGCGACGCGCAGAGGCCGAGCAGGCCGCGCGCGCTGCACTTCACCGCTTCTTAAAATTTGGTCTGCCACATCAGAGCCGCGACGGCATGCTATATTTCGATCCTGTCGAGGTGCAGAATTTCGTCCGCTGGGCCGGTCGGAATTGCGGCGATCCAACATGGGCGCAGCATTTCATCCACTCCGCGCGGCGACATGAATGGGAGGGTGCCAAGGTTGAAGTTGACCTGACGCGACCACCCACGCCGGATCTGTTCAACGATGCGGCGTATCACATCACCATCCGCCGTCGTTTCAACCTGCGTGACCATCTCCCCGGCGAACGCTTGCGTCTGCGCGTGCCGCTACCGTTGAAAATGGCGGAAGTGACCGCACTCGAGACGATGGGCGTGGAGCCCGAGGACCTCGCGGTACAGACCAGTATATCCCCTGGTCGGCTTGACGCGATCCTGGCAGTACCACGGGACAGGCTGGTGGAAATCGGGATACGGGCGACATTCCGTGCCCCGCTGATCCAGCCCTGCCCCAACGAGCGGCCGACCGACATGGAGTTTGAGCTCTTCACTCGGCCCAGCGAAGGGTTGGTTCAAGTAACGCCTCAGATTCGTCGCCTTGCCGCAGACTTGGCGGGCGATACGGCCGACGGGCTGCAAATTGTTCGGTGCTTCTGGGATTTCTTTATGGACCACCTAGCGTGTGGGGCAATTCACTATGACCGTCTGGACTCAGTCGATCCTCTCGCGCTGATTCTGGCGGAGGGCTGGTTCGATTGTCAGACGGGCTCTGCCCTGTTCGTAGCTATGTGCCGGGCACGCGACATCCCGGCACGTTTGGTCAGCGGCTATTTCCTGGATCAGCTTGTCACTGGTTTTCACACTTGGCTCGAAGTCTGGATCGATGGCCAGGGCTGGCTCGCGCTGGATTTGACCAGTTGGGATCTTTCAGCAGGTGGTCAGGATTTGGCGTGGCGGACACATCAGTTTGGTTGGATAAATAGCCGGTTGATTGTCGAACGCCCGCCGAAGACGTTTTGTGGTCTCGGCAGTCTGCGGCTGCGTGGCGCTTGGTTGCTCCTCGCGCGCATGGAACGCGGTGGGGTTGCCTACACATTCCAGGACGTCGAGACCGGCGAGCTGATCTATCGTGAAACGATCACCGTACGGAGCATCGGTTGATTCGTGCCGTTCATGTTTGCACGATGAACGCAGGCCCATTATTGCCCTCGAATACCAGTTCACCCGCACCGAAATCATGAGCGGACAGCCCGGCGCGCAGATCCGCCTCGCGCCGCCGGATCATGCCCTTCGAAATGCTCAGCTTTTCAACCAACATCCGATGATGCGCCTGTCCAGTGATGTTCACGCTGTGACACACATAGACATAGAGGTATGCAAGACCGTCCATAAGGTGAAATCCGCCGCGTGCGTGCAGCTGGCTGAGCATGACCATATCTTCTCCGCTCTTGGCCGCCTCACCATCTTCCGGATAGTCAACAAGCGCCGTTCGCCGCCACATCACTGTGCCGGCCACCACCCTCATCGGGGTCGCCATCCAATTGGTCAGGTAGATCCGCCGCTCGGCGGGGAAGAACTGGATCACCTCGGTCAGAGCAGTTGCGTTAACTCCGGGTTGGAGCAACGCCTGCACTTGGCGTTCCAGCCGTTCAGGATGGTAAAAATCGTCATCATCCCAGGTGCACAACAGCTGTCCGCGTGCCTCCCGAACGGCCAAGTTGCGCAAGGCGCCCAGTGTTTGCTTGCCTGCTGGCTCGACGACCTTGATATCGGTCCGACTGAGGGCAGCCACGGCCCCCCGAATTGCCGCGCGCGCCGTTTCGCAGCCACCATCGACGACGACGATCATCTCGCGAAGTGCATAGGTCTGCGCCGCGAACTCTCTTAGGCTTCGTTTGAGGTGTCCCAGACGCTCTGGCACACCCATTGTCACGGTCAGGCAGCTAACCAGGGGAAGCCGTTGATTTGGATGTGGAATTTCAGCGGCAGCAATCATGGTGCGGCGGTCTCTCAGCAGTCTCGAACAAGGCCAGCATGCCGGACCGTCGATCCGCAGCTTGGCGATTGCCATCGTTGTCGCACCCAAGAGTTGAACAGGCCAGTTCTTTCAAGGTGTGTTCCTAGTGTCGTGAACTGAGCTGTCCCTGGTTTCACGGACACCGGGTTGAGGCCGCGTCTGCGATCCGCTCGAATTCCATAGCGCTGAGACAGCCTTCGACGTGTCTACGGCAATGCGCTTATCTTCCATGGTAGTCGGTCCTCAGTCGGCGGTTTGAACAGCTCCGATCGTGGCACTCGATGCCGTGGGGCCGTCTACCCCAACTCTCTCGGTGCAACTCTGAGAGATTTGGCCAGCACGAGTCATCGGGAGCTTGCCATGCGCCGCGGTTCATTTCAGCCGGTTCCCCCTGCCGGGCTTTTGGTTGAGGCGGTGACCTCAGAGCCAGGCCGTCTGCTGATCCGCGCACGGCCGATTGCAGTTGACGCCGCATACCCTGAGTGTGATCGACGTTCAGACCATGAGCACAGCCAATACGAACGGCGACTTATGGACCTCCCCTCGCATGGCCGTATCGTGCAACTGCGTATCCGGGTCCGCCGGTTGCCGAGGGATTTCCCGCCCTATTCAACGGTACAGGATTATTTTGATCGCTGGGCCAAGGGTGGCATGCTGGTACGGTTCAATCACGCGTTGGTCGTCGCGGCCCATGAGGCTGCGGGCCGCGAGGCCGGTCCAACCGCGGCGGTGGTCGACAGTCAGTTGGTTAAAACCACTGAGTGCGGTGGCCCGCGCGGCTGCGATGCGGGGAAGAAGATCAAAGGGCGCAAGCAGCGCATTCTTACCGAAACGCTCGGCTTTTTGGTCGGTTGGCTGGTGCATCCTGCCAACATTCAGGATCATGATAGCGCGGCCAAGACGCTGGCAACGATCCGGCGGAGTTATCCATGGCTGCGCCATATCTTCGCCGATGGTGGCGATGCCGGCGACAAACTGGGTTTCGAATTGGCTGGCTTGGTGCGCGAAGTGATGAACGCGGTACCTTATCTGTTGGGCACCGGCTGCCAGTGGCGGGCGCTGTCGAAGGACTTCCCGCGGCGCACCACGGTGTTTTGAGCATGGGCGCCAACACCATGAAGGCCGATCCCGAAGCGATCTGGAATAAGCCGAACTCGCCGAAATTTGCCAAGCGGGAGGCCACAGAC
>CAITEF010000471.1 GCA_903891315.1 uncultured Rhodospirillales bacterium
CTATCTCGATGAACAAACCAAACGGATGATCCGCCGCGCCATCCTGAAAGCCGTCGCCATTCCCGGCCATCAGGTGCCGTTCGGCTCGCGCGAAATGCCGCTGCCCTATGGCTGGGGCACCGGCGGCATCCAGGTCACCGCCGCCGTCCTCGGCCCGCAAGACACACTGAAAGTGATCGACCAGGGGGCCGACGACACCACCAACGCCGTCTCGATCCGCCGCTTCTTCGCCCGAACCGCAGGGGTTGCCACCACCACGCACACCGCGGACGCCACTGTGATCCAGACCCGCCATCGCATCCCGGAGGAGAAACTCCGCGAGGATCAGATCATCGTCTATCAGGTCCCACAGCCCGAGCCGCTCTCGAAGCTCGAACCCTCCCGCGCTGAGACGCGGCGGATGCATGGGCTGTCCGAATACGGGCTGATGCATGTGAAGCTGTATGAGGACATCACCCGCTACGGCCATGTCTCGATCAGCTATGACTACCCGGTGATGGTCAACAACCGCTATCTGATGGCCCCATCTCCTATTCCCGCCTTCGACAATCCGAAGATGGACATGATGCCAGCGCTGCAACTCTTCGGTGCCGGTCGCGAGAAGCGCATCTACGCCGTCCCGCCCTACACCTCCGTCCGCAGTCTCGATTTCGAGGACCACCCATTCCGCGCCTCCCGCGCCCCCCATGCCTGCGGTCTGTGCGGTGCCGAGGATTCCTATCTCGACGAGGTCGTCACCGACGACAAAGGCGGACGGCTGTTCGTCTGTTCGGACACCGATCACTGCGAAACCCGCCGCGAGGCAGGCCATAAGGGCACGGAGTTGGCGGCATGACCGACGAAACCTTGCTCTCCGCCCGAGGCCTCAATCTGCGCTTCGGAAATGTCGCCGCACTGGACAATGTCGATGCCGATCTCTGGCCCGGCGAAGTGCTCGCCATTGTCGGTGAATCGGGCTCCGGCAAGACAACACTGCTCAATGTGCTGTCGGGTCGCATGATACCACAATCCGGGGTGGTTTGGTATCGCGATGCCGAGGGCCACATCGCCGACGTTCACGCCATGTCCGCCCCCGCCTTGCGCGCGCTGCACCGCTCGGATTGGGGCTTCGTGCATCAGAACCCGCGCGACAATCTGCGCATGGGGGTCTCGGCGGGCGGCAATGTCGGCGAGCGGTTGATGGCGCAGGGCAGCCGCCATTACGGCCGCATTCGCGAGGAAGCCATCGCCTGGCTCGCCCAGGTCGAGATCGACGAATCCCGTGTGGACGACCTGCCACGCACCTTCTCCGGCGGCATGCTGCAACGCCTGCAAATCGCCCGCACGCTGGTCACCCATCCACGCCTCGTCTTCATGGACGAACCGACGGGCGGTCTCGACGTCTCGGTGCAGGCCCGCCTGCTCGACCTGATCCGCACGCTGGTTCGCAAGCTCGGCATCGCTGTCGTGCTGGTCACCCACGACCTCGCCGTCGCCCGCCTGCTCGCCCACCGCGTGATGGTGATGCAGCGCGGCGTGGTGGTGGAGGCCGGGTTGACCGATCAGGTGCTCGACGACCCGCAGCACCCCTATACGCAGTTGTTGGTCAGTTCGGTGTTGTCGGCATGAGCCAATTCGTCCTTCCCGTCATTGCGAGCGGAGCGTGGCAATCCAGGAGTGCCGCCAAGCGATTCCTGGATTGCCACCGTCCGCTCGCAATGACGGCTTTATTGTTGGTGTTGTCAGAATGACCATCATGCTCAAAACCGAGAACCTCTCGAAAACCTTCCTCCTTCACCTGCAAGGCGGCGTGAAGATCGACGTGCTCAGCGGCGTGGATTTCAACGTCTCCGCTGGCGAATGCGTGGCCCTCACCGGCCCCTCGGGTGCTGGCAAAACCACCCTGCTACGCTCGCTCTACGGCAATTACCGCGCAGCGGGCGGTGCCATCCGCGTCCGCCACCATGGCCGCATGGTCGACATCGTCACCGCCTCCCCGCGCCTCGTCGTCGAGGTGCGCGAGCAGACGATGGGCTATGTCTCGCAATTCCTCCGCGTCGTCCCGCGCGTCTCGGCCATCGACATCGTCGCCGACGCCGCGCGCGGCCTCTCGCCGGAAGCAGCCCACGAGAAGGCCGCAGCCCTCCTGCGTCGCCTCAACATCCCCACCCGCCTGCACGGCCTGCCGCCGGCCACCTTCTCCGGCGGCGAGCAGCAGCGGATCAACCTCGCGCGCGGATTTATTGGCAGCCATCCCATCCTGCTTCTGGACGAACCGACCGCAAGCCTGGACAACGCCAACCGCGATATCGTCATCGACATGATCCGCGAGGCGAAAGCCGAGGGGCGCGCGGTGATCGGCATCTTCCATGACACCGAGGTGCGCGACGCCGTCGCGGACCGGCTCTTTCACGTATTGCCATTGCAGGACGCGGCATGACCGAGACCATTCTGACCAACGCGCAACTCATCCAGCGCGATCGCGTGATGCACGGCACCCTGGTGATCCGGGACGGCCAGATCGCCGAGATCAGCGAGACCCGCTCGCACGCCCCAGGGGCGGCCGATCTCGACGGCGATTATCTGATGCCCGGCGTGGTCGACGTGCACACCGACAATCTCGAACGCCAGGTCCAACCCCGCCAGAACGCCCGCTGGCCGTCGCTCTCGGCACTCCTCAGCCACGACGCGCAGACCGCCGCCGCCGGTGTCACCACCGTGCTTGACGCGCTCTGCCTCGGCGATCTCGGCTTCGATGTCGAGCGGATCAAAACCTTCCAGGACGGCATGCGCGACATCAACGCGATGGACGGCACCGGCCTGCTCAAAAGCGAGCATTTCCTGCATCTGCGCTGCGAAATGCCCGCAGTCGACGTGATCGAACTCGTCGAGCCTGTCGCCCATCACAAGCTTGTGCGCATGGCCAGCTTCATGGACCACTCGCCCGGCATCGGCCAATACGCCGACATGGAGCGCTACCGCAAACTGCGTCGCAAGATGGGCCACACCGAGGCCGAAATCGACTCACGCATCGAGAAACTCCACGCGCAGCGCGCCCGCTACCGCACCCCCAACCGCCACGCTTTGCTCGCCATATTCAAGGACCGCGACATCGCCTTGGCCTCGCATGACGACGAGACCATCGAGAACATTGCCGAGAACGTCGCCGACGGCATCATGATCAGCGAATTCCCAGTCACCATGGCCGCCGCCAAAGCCGCGCATGAGAGTGGGATGACGGTGATTGCCGGTGCCCCCAACATCGTCCGCGGCGGCTCGCATTCCGGCAACGTCTCGGCCGCCGATCTGGTCCGTGCAGGCGTGGTCGACGCGCTGGCGTCGGATTACGTCCCCGCCGCCCTGATCGAAGCCGCCTTCCTCGCCTTCGAGCGCAGCATGGCCAGCCTGCCCGAAGCGGTCGCGATGGTCACCGACGCCCCCGCGAAAATGGCGCGTCTGCCGGATCGTGGCCGCATCGAGACTGGGCTGCGCGCCGATCTCGTCCGGGTGCGCAGCTTCATGGCCATTCCGGTGGTGCGTGAGGTCTGGCGCGAAGGCCTGCGGATTTCCTGATGCGCGTCGCCCTCTATTACGCACCATCCACCCACGACCCGCTCTGGCAATTGGGCAGCCAGTGGCTCGGACGGGATTGCGACACCGGGGCCAAGCTTGAGCAGCCCGATGTGCCGGGCCTGTTCGATCTCACCGTCGATCCGCGCATGTATGGCTTCCACGCCACGCTGAAACCACCGATGAACCTTGCCCAAGGCGTCACCTGGGACCGCGTGGTCACCGCCGCTGACGACATCGCCGCCCGCCTCAAACCCTTCCCACTGCCGCCGTTGGAAGTTGCCGATCTGCACGGCTTCATCGCCATCCGCGACGCCGAACGCAGCGATGAATTGCAGGCGCTCGCCGATATCTGTGTGGCCGAGATGGACCATCTCCGTGCCCCCCCCTCCGAGGCCGAGATCGCAAAACGCAAAAAGGCGTCGCTGTCCGCGCGGCAATTGGAGATGCTGGAGCGCTGGGGTTACCCCTATGTGTTCGACACCTGGTTCTTCCACATGACCCTCTCCAAGCGCCTGTCGCCCGAGCAGCACGCCGTGGTGATGCCGCGCGCACAGGCCTATTTCGCCGAGACCTTGCAGGCACCACGGATGGTGCGGGACATCTGCCTGTTCACCCAGGCAGAGCCGGGAGGGGATTTCCTGTTGGCCGAGCGGATTCCCTTCAGGGGGTAATGTCGGCTTCGTAGGGTGCCAATTCCGCAGGAATTGCACAAAGCGTCTCGCGTGCTCGGTGCAGTTCCTGCGGAATTGGCACCCCACAGACATAATCAAAAGCCCGTCTTTACGAGGATGCGAAGCCGAGGAGGCGAGAACGATAATTAACCGGAACGTTTTGGGCGCCTTTTCACGCTTGCGCCCGCAGCCGATTTAATTCCGCGCGAGCACGTTCAAGACGCTTTTCCCGACGCGCCCAGGTGATCACCCCGCGCGGCAGCTTGATTCTGAAAGGCTCAGGCTTCGGGCGCGGCTTGCGCGGCATGCGGGGCTTGGGCACGCGCGACGGTGTCGCCACCCAAGCCAGTTCCTCAACCCCCAGCGCCCGCAGCAACGGCCGCAACACGCGCCGTGCCTGGGGCGAGGCGTCCAGCATCGCAATCATCTCGGGCTCGGTCGTCAGCAGATGCACCAATTGGCTGCGATACCCCACCGCCCGATACCCGCCCACATCAACGATCCAGCCAAATTTCCGAGGGAGGGCGGGTCCACGACCCGCCTTCTCACCGACCTTCCGGGCAGCACTCTGCCGCCGCATCCCGATCCGCAACTTACCCGCCCGAAACCGCACCAGCATCCGCTCAAGCTGCCCGAAGATCCGGCCTGTCCGATTGTAGAGCAGAATGGCGAGCGGCCCTTCCAACCCCCAATATCCCATCAAAGACCGCAGCCCAGCCAAAATCATCCGCAAGCGAGCGGTGATGTCAGGCGCTGATTGTGAAGAGGTGAGGTCCATCGGACAGCATAGACTATAACTCACGCATGGTCGTC
>CAITEF010000472.1 GCA_903891315.1 uncultured Rhodospirillales bacterium
GGCGAGGTTCAGCGTGCCGACGATCTTCACGCCGCCTTCCGTCACGTAGATCTCGCCTGGCTTGGTCAGCTCGCAATTGCCGCCGCGCTCGGCGGCGAGATCGATGATCACGCTGCCCGGCTTCATCGACTGCACCATCTCGGCGGTGATCAGACGCGGAGCGGGTTTGCCGGGGATCAGCGCGGTGGTGATGATGATGTCCACCTCGGCGGCCTGCTTGGCGTACATCGCACGCTGGGCGGCCTGGAAGCCCTCGCTCATCACCTTGGCATAACCGCCGCCGCCCGAGCCTTCTTCCTCATAGTCGACGCGGACGAACTCGCCGCCGAGCGACTTGACCTGATCGGCCACCTCGTTGCGGGTGTCGTTGGCGCGCACGATGGCGCCCAGGCTGGCGGCCGCACCGATGGCGGCAAGGCCTGCCACACCGGCACCGGCGATAAACACCTTCGCGGGCGGAATTTTGCCCGCCGCCGTCACCTGACCGCCGAAGAAGCGGCCGAACTGGTTGGCGGCTTCGATGACGGCACGATAGCCGGTGATCGAGGCCATCGACGTCAGCGCGTCCATCTTCTGCGAGCGCGACAGCAGACGCGGGATGCAGTCCATCGCCAGCACGGTGACTTTGCGGGCGGCCAGTGCCTGCATCAGGTCCGGGTTCTGCGCCGGCCAGATGAAGGTGATCAGCGTGCAGCCTTCCTTGAGCAGCGCGACCTCCTCATTGGTCGGCACGCACACTTTCAGGACGATGTCGGCCGCGCCAAACAACTCGGCCGCGTTGGCCGCAATCGTGGCCCCGGCGGCGACATAGGCGTCGTCGTAGAGATCCGCCCCGTTGCCAGCCCCGGTCTCGACACAGACCGTGAAGCCGAGCTTGATCAGCTTTTCAACCACATCCGGCACCGTCGCCACGCGCTTTTCGGCGGCAAGGGTTTCCTTGGGAATTCCTATCATCAGCGGCACTGGAGTTTCTCCCAAATACACAATCCAGGCGGTGAGTTCGCACTCAGAGCCGCCAAACCCACGTCATTCTGCGTGGAGCGCATCAATGTCGACCGGGACTGGGCGATGAGCTCCAATCCGGACCGAAGTGCCGCACCCGCGACCCATATATTGAGCCGTTGCTAAGGCACAATCCCACCGAGATGGCAAGGAGGTGGATCATCAGTCCGCGTATTGCGGGAGGCTAGTCCTGAAACGAACCGCAAGCGGCCTGGTTGGTCATGCCGACAGATTGTTGATGAAACGCGGTTTTGTAGGCGGCACGCACGCGCTCGATGGCGGCGAGGCTGGCCTGCGTGTCGGGCTCGGCGGCGATGAGGATTTTGGTGGTCTCGGCGATGGTGCTGCGGCTGTCGGGCGCACGCCATGCACCGGTACCGTCGAGGATGGTGTAGCCGTCGGGCAGGTTGGCGGTGATGAATTGGGATTGGAAGACTTGCCACTCAGCGTCATTGAGGGGCGCGCGGTTGGGGATGGATTGGCCGAAATACAGGGTGAAGATACGGGTTGGGGTGCCGGTACCTGGGGGGCAGGTGGCTGGGGTGAACGGCCCGGAGCAGTTTGCGAGGGCAAACAGCAGAAGAATGGCGGATGCCGCCTTCGCTTTTCCGCCCCACGATACGATTTTTCCGTCATCGCGAGCGGAGCGTGGCAATCCAGGAGCGCCGCCCACCGATTCCTGGATTGCCACGGAGCCTAAGGCTCCTCGCAATGACGACAAGAGACCACGCTGCAAGCTGTTGGGAACCTCTGCATGCCGCCGCTGGTATTACCCAGCAATCTTCGCCAACGCGTCCTCCAGCGAGACCTCAACCTTCTCACCGGTCGCGCGACGCTTCAGCTCCACCGTCCCGGTCTTCGCCCCGCGCGGCCCGATCACGATCTGCCATGGATGGCCCATCAGATCGGCATCGGCGAATTTCGCCCCTGCGCGTTCCTCACGATCATCATACAAAGCCTGCCCCTTGAACGCCGCATAGGCCTTCTCGGACAATTCATCACACCCCGCATCGCCCGGCTTCAAATTCACAATCACCGCCGGGAACGGGGCCACCGAATCGGGCCAGATAATGCCCGCCTCGTCATGGAACGCCTCGATCAAGGCCCCCACCAAACGCGAGACGCCCACGCCATAGCTGCCCATATGCGGAATCAGATCCCCACCGCCTTGGGCTGCCACGCGCAGCCCCATCGGATCGGAGTATTTGGTGCCGAAATAGAAGATGTGGCCGACCTCGATACCGCGCCCCTCACGCTTGTCGGCCACCTTCGCCCAGGCCGCCTCGTCATGTTTCTCGTCGGTGGCGGCATAATGGGTGGTCAGGTCGCTGTAGCAGCGCTCAAGATCGGCATCCGAGAACGCGTTGTAGGTATCACCGCCGAAATCCAACTTCTCAAACGCCGCGTCGAAATACACCTGGCTCTCGCCGGTGGGGGCCAGCACAATGAACTCATGGCTCAGATTGCCGCCAATCGGGCCGGTGTCGGCCACCATCGGGATCGCCTTGAGCCCCATGCGCTGAAAGCTGCGCATATAGGCGAGCATCTGGCGGCGGTAGCTGACCACCGCGCCCGCATAGTCGAGATCGAACGAATAGGCGTCCTTCATCAGAAATTCGCGCCCGCGCATCACGCCGAAGCGCGGGCGCACCTCGTCGCGGAATTTCCACTGGATGTGGAACAACATCTGCGGCAGATCGCGATAGCTTTTCACCCCCTGGCGCACCAGATCAGTCAGCATCTCCTCATTGGTCGGCCCGTAAAGCAGCTCACGCTGGTGGCGATCGGTGATGCGCAGCATCTCCGGACCATAGGCGTCGTAGCGACCCGATTGGCGCCACAAATCGGCCGACTGGATCGTCGGCATCAGCATCGCCTGACAGCCCACCGCCTCCTGCTCTTCGGTCACGATGCGGGAGATATTCTGCAGCACCTTCCAGCCCGCCGGCAGCCACGCATAGATGCCTGACGAGGTCTGGCGCACCAGCCCCGCGCGCAGCATCAGCCGGTGCGAGGCGATCTGCGCCTCCGACGGGGTTTCCTTCAGGGTGGGGATCAGGCTGCGGGACAGACGCATCGCGCGGAATTCCAGTGCGGAAAAAAACAAAAGATACCGCAGACCATAAAGCGCCGCCCGCCTCTCCGCCAGCCTTCGCCCAATTTCAGCGCGTCATCGCACCCCGTCCGGCCTGCTCACGATATTGCCATCGCGACGCGTCAAACGAAATTGACAGTTCCGAAATTTTTGTGCGTCGCAGCAACCTGACACGAAAGAAAATCACTTTAAAATGTCAATTTCGGCAGCAAATCGCTCGACATCTGTGGGCAAAATCGTTAACAAAAAAAAGGCCCGCGTGCCGAAAGGCACCGCGGGCCAAGTTTAGGGAGGAAACGCCAGTCACACGGCAGGAGAGGCCACGGCCATCTCCTGACGTGAAGATTGCTCGTTTAAGAACCGTGGCGTCCACGGAAAAACAAACAAACTTCGCCCTTTTTTTGCGCAATGAAACTAAGATTGCGTAAACGACTGGCAGAAAAAACTGCCACTTGGGCAAATGCCTAACGATCGGGCATCGCGAGCCAACCAGTGCGGAAACTGATCCAACCGGAATCCTGAATCAGCAGAATCGCCACCCAGATCACGGTTGAAACCAGGGTGGTCCAAAGAAATTTCTGCACGATTCTTGGGCGCTCAGGTGCACCACGCCAACCGGTCGCCTCGTCCGCGTCCGCAACCGGCCGCGCGCCGAAGGGCAGCACAGCAAACAGCGTCGTCCACCAGATGATCACGTACATCACGGTGGCGGTGAACCAGTTGATTCCCAGGATCATCGGTCAGACCCGCAGCAGGTGCACATCCACCATCGGCCGCTTGGCCAGACGTTTGCCGAGCGCGCGACGCAGAGCCGTTTTGGCGGCCTCGACCAGCATTTCGTCGTCGCGGCGGATGATCACCGACAGATCCTCCACCCCTTGCGCGAAATCAGCCGCCACACGTGCAAGCTCGCTGTCATCGGCCTCATAGAGTCCCGGCGCCGAGACTTTGGGCTTCCCGACCAGACGGCCCTTCTCGTCCACCGCAATCGAGCCGACGGCCACGCCGTTGAACAGAATGCGCCGACGCGCCGCCATCACCCCGCCTTGCAGCGGAACCAAGCGCGAACCGTCCAGCACCAGCTTGCCGACCGGGGCCGAATCGACCACGTCCGGCACGCCTGGGGCCAGGCTCAGCACGTCGCCGTCTTCCAGCATGATCGGCTTGATCTGCAACTCCTGCGCAAGCCCGGCATGGGCTGCCAGATGCCGCCATTCGCCATGCACCGGCACCGAATATTTCGGCCGCACCAGCGCATAAAGCCGCTTCAACTCGTCCCGCGCCGGGTGGCCGGAGACATGGGTGAGATGGTCCTGGTCGGTGATCAGCTTCACCCCACGCCGCACCAGATTGTCCTGCACGGTGCCAATCGCGCGCTCATTGCCGGGAATGACTCGGCTGGAGAAAATCACCGTGTCGCCTTCGCCGAGCGCGATTCGCGGGTGCTGGTCGGCTGCGATGCGAGCCAGCGCCGAACGCGGCTCGCCCTGGCTGCCAGTGACAACCATCAGCAAATGGTCGTCATGAATGTCTTGTGTGTCATCCTCAGACAGAAACGGCGGCAGCTTCGACAGATAACCACACTCACGCGCCGCCGCATCAATATTGCGCAAGCTACGACCCACCAGGGCCACGCTGCGCCCGGCATCTCGCGCGGCAAGTGCTATGGATTCGAAGCGGGCCACGTTGGAGGCAAAACACGTCACCGCGACCCTGCCGCGCAATCCGCGGATCAGGTCGGACAGCGAGCGGCGGACATCTCCCTCGGAGCCGGACTCGCCTTCCACCATCGCATTGGTGCTGTCACACACCATCGCCAACACACCCTCGTCACCGAGGGCCTTGAGAGCCGATTCATCCGTGCGTGGGCCGATCAGCGGTTCGGCGTCGAGTTTCCAGTCGCCTGTGTGCAGAATGATCCCCGCTTTGGTGCGGATCACCAGCGCCTGGCTCTCCGGGATCGAATGCGCCATATTGATGAATTGCAGATCCCAAGGTCCCACGCGGAACGCCGCCCCCGGCTTGACCACGTGCAGCTTCACCTCGGTCTGCAGACCAACCTCGCCCAGCTTGCGACGCAGCACGGCGGCGGCGAACGGGGTGGCGTAGACCGGGCAGCGCAGCGAGCGCCACAGATGGGCGACAGCGCCGATATGGTCCTCATGCGCATGGGTGATCACCAGCCCAGTGAGCCGTTCGCGGCGCTCGGCGATGTAGCCAGGGTCGGGCATCATCACCTCGACCTCAGGATGCGCCGCACCGCCGAAGCCGATGCCGCAATCGATGGCGAGATACTGGCCGTTGCTGCGATAGAGGTTGAGGTTCATTCCGATCTCGCCGGTGCCGCCCAGCGGCAGGAAGGCAAGATCATCCGCGACAAAATTCATCGGTAACTTTCGAAAACACGTTTTGGCGTTTGTAGCATCAATCGCCGTCGGAAATCCGATTGCGATCCTTGCTCAATGTGGGGGCAGGATTGCGCCGCGCCAACAGCCGCAACCCATCAAGAGTGAGGTCCGGGTCGATCTTCTCAATGATCGTGGTCCCTTCAGCCAGCAGTGGGGCCAGTCCACCCGTCGCGATCACCTTCAGCCGACCGCTATATTCCGCCCGAATGCGGACCACCAGCCCCTCGATCATCCCGACATAGCCCCAGTAGATGCCGGATTGCATCGCCGGGATCGTCGATTTGCCGATCACTGCCTGCGGTCGGCCGATGCCGATGCGCGGCAGGCGCGCGGCCGCCTTGTGCAGCGCCTCGATGGAGAGATTGATCCCCGGCGAGATGATCCCACCCAGATACGCACCATCCTTGTCCACCACATCGAACGTGGTCGCCGTGCCGAAATCGATCACCACCAGCGGCCCGCCATAGGCCTGATGCGCGGCCAATGCGTTGAGCAAGCGGTCGGCACCCACCTCGGCCGGATTGTCCACCTTGATGTCGAAGCCCCAATCGAGCTGCGAACGGGCGATCAGCGGCTCGACATCGAAATATTCGCGGCAGAGGCGGCGCAGATGATAGAGGGCGGCCGGCACCACAGTCCCGATCACCGCGCGATCAATCGCTTCGCGCTTGATGCCTGCGATATTGAACAAAGTCAGCAGCCAGACAGCGTATTCATCGCTTGTCCGTTGATCGTCCGTGGCAATACGCCACGTGCCGACCCAGTCCTCCCCGTCATGCACGGCAAAGACGATATTGGTGTTGCCAGCGTCGACCACCATCAGCACGGCGCGTTCTCCAAAGCCTCAGACGCAATCCAGATCTCGCCCGACGAGACCAGCCTGACGCCATCCGGCAGCGCAAGCAACAGGCTTCCGTCATCGGACAATCCGGCAAAGCGCCCAGTAACGCGTTGATCCGCATGGCGCAGCGTCATTTCCGAGCCGATCGGGAGCGCGTGCGAGAGCCAAACCTCGCGCAGCAGCGTCCAGCCCTCACGACTCACAACAGCCTGCCAATGCGAGATCCGCGACAAAATCCGCTCAGCCGCCACACGGCAATCCAAGCGACCTTGCAGACTGGCGGTGCGACGATCCGGCAGATTTGGCGCATGGGCGAGGTTGAGGCCGATGCCGATCACCAGGAAATCGAGCACGCCCTCGCTGGTCAGGCTCGATTCCACCAGAATGCCGCCCAGCTTGGCCCCATCATGCAGAATATCATTCGGCCATTTCAGCGCGACGTGGAATTCCTCCAACGCCTCCGCCACCGCCACCCCCGCCAGCAACGCCCACATCCCCGCCTCGCGGGGAGCGGTCTCAGGCCGCAGCAGAACGGAAAAATAGAGATTGTCCGGTGGCGACTGCCAATCTCGGCCTCGACTGCCCCGCCCGGCGGTTTGCGCGAGCGCCTGGACGGCCAGCCCCTCTTCCTCACCCGCCAACGCACGCGCGCGTGCGAGGTCAGATGTCGATGCCAGTGTCTCGTGAACCTCAAGCCGCCAGAAGGCGGCGGTCGCTGTCACCCGAAGATGGCCTTTGCAGCGGCATCGGCGGCGGCGACAACCGGGGCCGGGAAGATGAAGAACACCGTGGTGAACACCGCGCCAAACGCCGCCACCACACCCAATCCAGCCGGACGCGCGTCGAGCACTTTCGTCGAGCTGTCGAAATACATCACCTTGATGATGCGGATGTAATAGAA
>CAITEF010000473.1 GCA_903891315.1 uncultured Rhodospirillales bacterium
GCGCTGCGCTTTCGGCCAGCATTTCGATGCTGTCGCTGATGCTTGCCACCGGCGCAGCTCTCGCCCAGTCCACCGATGCGGGCTCCGTTGACGTGCAGGCTGGCCGCGGTCTTCCGCCGATCCAGAGCCGTGCGGCTGTCGGCAGCCAGGCCCCGGCGCAATCCGCTCCGGCGCTCGCCCCGGTGCAGAGCACGCTGGATGCCATTGAGCCGACCTCGATCGTCTCGGACAAGGTGATCCGCGACATTGCGCAGCCGACGTCGGACTATAACGAAATCGTCAAATACACGCCGGGCTGGGCTGGCAGCAACCCGAACGGCCTGCTGGGCGACAGCAAGGGCGGCTGGCGCGGACTGGCCAACGGCCAGTACAACATCACCTTTGACGGCATTCCGTTCGGTGACGAGAACAACCCCACCCAGCATTCGGCCGCGTATTTCCCGGCTGGCTTCCTGAGCAGCATCGTCGTCGACCGTGGCCCTGGCCCGGCTTCGCAGTTCGGTTACGCGAGCTTCGGCGGCACGATGGCGCTGAATTCAACGCAGCTGTCTGACACTTTCGGTGGCTCGATCAGCGGCTCGATCGGCTCCTACAACACGCAGAACACGACGATCACGCTGCAGACCGGCAAGATCGCCGGCAGCGAAGCGCGCGCCTTGATCCAATATTCCAACTCGCTGACCTATGGTGCGGAACAATTCGGCAAGGTTTATCAGAACCAGTTCCTGGGCAAGGCGCAGGACAAGTTCGGTGATTTCACCGTCACCGTGCTGATGACCTACGGCACCGAGAACTACACCAACCTCGCTTCCGGCATCACCTATCAGCAGCTGCAGACATACGGTAAGCGTTACGGCGCGATCAACGCCAATCCGCTGACTCAGGAGTTTGTTGGCTACAACAACTCCCAGAAGCGCACCGACATGAGCTACATCGATATCGATGGCTCACTGCACGGCCTGCATTTCGACAACAAGCTCTATACCTACGCCTACGATTACCCGGCTCTGCAGAACAACTCGACCAGCCAGACGATCGAAGGGCCGATGAGCCTGACGAACAATCCACTGATCAACTCGCACTGCACGGCCAACCCAAAGATCTGTAACACCGGCACCGCGGCCAATGGCAACAAGTTCTATGTTCCGATCACGGGTGTCGCTGCCACCGACGTTGTCGGCTATGTCAAATACAACAACTATCGCGCCTTCGGCGACACGTTCAAGATCGACACGTTTGTCGATGCTGGCTTCGCCAGCGGCCTGCTGCGCACCGGTCTGTGGTGGGAACACGGCAGCAACGCCCGTCTGCAGGAAAACTACGACTACACCACGGGTATGGCGCTCCCGGCACTCGGGAACAGCCTGCAGGCTTCCTACAAGCTGGACCTGACCTCGAACACCACCACCGTGCAGCCCTTCGTGGAATATGAATGGTCGCCGATGCCGGGCCTGACGATCACGCCGGGCTTCAAATACGAAATGTTCACCCGCAACATCGATGCGCTGGTGAACCAGACCACGCTGCAGCCGCTCACCTACACGCACACCTACACGTCCAGCCAGCCGTTCCTGGCCGCCAATTATCGCGTGACGGACGAGCTGTCGGTCTACGCGCAGGCTTCGCAGGGCTTCTTGGTGCCTGACGTGTCGGCCTATTATGTTTGGAACCCGGCTGTTGCCAGCATCAAGCCGCAGACCACCGACAATCTGCAGGCCGGTGCGGTCTTCAAGAACGAGCGGATCACGGCGGACATCGATGTCTACCGCGTGAAGGCCTACAACTACGACTCGGTGACCACGGTCAACGGCCTGTCCTACTACGTCAACGGTGGTGCGGTGCAGTTCCAAGGTATCGAGGCGGAAGGCACCTACGCGTTCAGCCATGGCTGGTCGGCCTATGCCAGCGCTGCGGTTCTGTCGGCGGCTTCCACCGTGGCACCGCATCTGCGCGTGGCCGATGCGCCGCGCTTCACGACGGCATTCGGCGTCGTGTTCGACAACGGCAAGTATTTCGGCTCCGCGCTCGAACGCATCGTTGGTGACTATTATGGCTCCAGCGGCCAGAGCGCACCGAAGGCAGGCGTCGACACCACGCTGAACCACGTCAAGGGCTTTGACACGACGGACCTCGTGATCGGTGTTCGCGGTCGTGAGCTGCAGGATTTCGGCTACCTGCGCAACGCGACCTTCAAGCTCGGCGTGTCGAACCTGTTCGACGTCCGCGACACCGCCGAAATCGGCGGCTCGCCGGCCACCACGTCGCCGGCGACCGCTGGCCTGACCTACTCGTTCTTCTCGGGCCGGACGATCTACGGCACCGTGACGATGAGCTTCTAAGCCGCGCGTGACCAAATCCTGCGGGGTCAAACTGGACACCGCAGGACAAAGGAGGCCCGGCACCCCCGGGCCTCCTTCTGCATTCTGGACATTCGACAGGATATATGACGATGAACGGCTCTGATCTTTCCCCGATTGAATTCTTTATGCTCGCTGGCACGGTTGGTCGTGCGGTGATGATTATTCTGATGCTGGCCTCGATCTGGTGCTGGGTACTGATCTTCGAAGGTGTTGTTGGCGTCACCCGTTTCCGCTCGGCGCTCCGCCGCTGGGGCCGCAACGAGTCGGCCCCGCTGTTTGCCCCGCTCATCGAGGCCGAACGTCGCGCAACGAGCCTGCGCATCGCCGGTGAGAGCGTGGGCGAAACCCGCATGCGGACCATCGAGGCGATGAACCGTGCTGCCCGCGGCGTTGTCCGCGGCATTGAAGGTGGCATGGCCAATCTGGCGGTGATCGCATCGGTCGCCCCGTTCGTCGGTCTGTTCGGCACGGTGTGGGGCATCATGTCGAGCTTCACCTCGATTGCCGCCTCGAAGGACACCTCGCTCGCAACCGTCGCCCCCGGCATTGCCGAGGCGCTCGCCACCACCGCCATCGGCCTCGCCGCCGCCATCCCGGCCTCGATCGGCTACACCCGCCTGGGTTCGGCGATCAGTCATGCGGCGCAGGAATTGGCCGGTCGGATTGAGGAAGAGGCGGTGCGCGCAGTGACGCCGCAATCGCAGCGCGTTGTCGCCAACGTGCAGGACACCGCCGCGATCAAGGAGGCGGTGTGATGGCGTTCTCCAACGGCTCCGATCCGCTGGGCGGCGGCGGGCTGCATCGCCCGCTGGCCGACATCAACGTGACACCGCTGGTCGACGTGATGCTGGTGCTGCTGATCGTGTTCATGGTCACCGCCCCCATGCTGGCGACCGGACTGCGCGTCGACCTGCCGCAGACCAAGGTGTCGCAGCCAATCAATCCGAAGCAGCCGATTGTGGTCTCGGTGACGCCGGACGGCGTGATCGGCGTTGGCCCCGACACGGTGGAACTGCCGGCCCTTGCCGAGAAGCTGCTCGACCTGATGCAGGGTGACAACACCCGCCTGATCCAGATCCGCGCCGACAAGACCGCCCCGTATGGCGCGATCATCGGGGTGATCGACGAACTGACGGCCAACGGGATCGTTCATGTCGCCCTGATTTCCGATCCGAAATCGCACGCGACAGCCGCCCCCTCTGCGGCTGCCTCGGCCGGAAAATGACCAGCCAGACCGAACCAACCATGCGCAGGGCGTCACCGTCCTTGCCATGGTTGCGGCCGGTCACCATCACCGTGGTGACCGGGCTGCATATCGCCGCCGCCTATTGGCTGGTCATTCCCCGCTCGCGCTACCCCTATGCGCAGGACAGCATCGAACTGGCGATTGCCCAGGGCGAGCCCGAACCCGCGCCAGACCCGGCACCGCCACCACCACCCGAGCCGGAACCGGTGAAGCCGGAGCCTCCTCCGCCACCTCCGCCGCCGCCAGA
>CAITEF010000474.1 GCA_903891315.1 uncultured Rhodospirillales bacterium
AGCATTGCCGAAGCAGGGGTGGATTGCAGGCTGGACGGCATCGTGACGATGGCGGATGCGTTGCATCTGGCCGGGCAATTGGCCGCGCAGGATTCGGCGCGGCGGCAAGTGGCGTTTGCGGATCGGTTGTTGCTGACGAAGACGGATTTGGCGTCACCGGCGCAGATTGTTGAGGCAGAGCGCTTGCTGCGGATGCTCAATCCACGGGCGGAGCTGCGGCACTTGTCGCCGGGGGCGGCGGTGGCGGGGGATGTGTTTGGGGTTGGGGTGGATTTGCGGGCTTGGATGGGGACTCGTAGGGCGGAAGAGCGAAGCGTCAACCGCCAAGCCGTAGGGGCTGGAAAAGCGGCGGATGACGCTGCGCTCTTCCGCCCTACGGATCATGGTGATGTGTCGTCGGTGTTGCTGCGCGGCGGCGAACTGGAATGGGACGGGTTGCGGACTTGGCTCGACTCATTGCTGTCGCTGCGCGGGGCGGATGTGATGCGGATCAAGGGGATCGTGCGGCTGCGCGGGCAGGAGAGGCCGATGGTGCTGCACGCGGTGCATCATCTGGTGCATCCGCTGACGCCATTGCCCTCTGCCGCTGCTTGGGACGAGCCGGGGTCGGTGATTGTGGTGATTGGCCAAGGACTGACCGACGCAGGTTTGCGCGAGAGCTTCGGTTTAAACGCAGCGCCGCAATCCATCTCTGGGGTGGCTTCGTCGCGGTGGATTGCTGCGTTGCGCTTGCAATGACGGTTTGAAGATGTGTTGTTCTCTTTTTGTTCTTGCGTTTGGCCAGCGTCTGTGATGTAAATTCGCAGATGCATTCCTCCGCCTCCCAATCTGCGCCTGACGCGATCACCGCAAGCCTGCGGTGGATTTTGCGTGGGCTGTTGGCGGGGTTGGGCATGTGGCGGCTTGAAGCCAAGCAGGCTTGCGTGATGTATGGCCGGATCGGTCGCATCTTTCGTCGGATCGAGCGCATGCTGGTGCGGTTTCGCGCGGGCAAGCTTCGGCAGGCGACGCCTCGGGAAGCAGCGCAACATCGACATCGAACACGGCAGAAGCCTGCGATTGTTTTGCCACGCCGGTTCGGCTGGCTGGTGGTGGCCGGCAAGCATGAGGCGGTTTGTTTTGGCGGCCAGTTGAAGCATTTGCTGAACGAGCCAGAGATGGCGGCTTTGGTGGAGGCATCTCCGCAAGCGCGGATTGTCTTGCGGCCCTTGTTGCGGGCGCTGGCGGTGGAGTTGCCGTGGACGGTCACGCAGCCTCGCCCCTCCAGGCCGCGCAAACCGCGCAAGCCGCGCCCGAAGCCTGAGCCTTTCAACATTAAGCTGCCACGCGGGGTGATCACGTGGGCCAAACGGGAGAAGCGGTTGGAACGCGCTCGGGCAGAAATGCAACGGGTTAGGGCGCGGGCGTAGAGAGGCGAGCTTAATGTTCCGTTTTGTGATTGAATTTGGTGCGATCCCTCCGGGATCCCACCCTATGAATCTGAAATTGAGTGACGTTCTGCCATCACCCGCCCGTCACCCTGACGCTGCGCTCTGGGTGACGGGTTGACGGCTTGGGGTGTGCTGGCAACGTCAGACAGGTACGAACTTGAACGATCAATTGCTCTTGGCACCCGCGATTGGCGTGAACACATCGGCATAGCTCGCCGGAATCCGCTTCAACTGCCCAACGCGGCCCATGAAATCCGCAAGAGTTTTCACGCCGGAGACCTCAACGCCGAAATCGTCGTGTTCTTCCTTCAGCATCGCGGTGACCGCCGCCGCATCCAGCGTTTTCGACGGCTCAACCTTGAGATAGATCGCCGCTGCCTGATCCGGATGGTTGCGGATCAGATCGCCGGCTTCCTGCAAAGCTGCCACCAGCACGCCCGCCATCTTCGGATTGGCGTCGAGATAGCGCTTGGTTGCCCCCGCCGCGAGGAAGGTGGAGCGACCGCCGAATGCGTCTTCGGAGGTGGCAAGCACGTGAGTCTTGCCGCTGGCGAGCACCACCTGGGTGAATGGTGGGGTAGAGAAATAGGCCTTTACCTCGGTGGCCCCGGTGAGCAGCGAGTTCACCGATTCCGGATGCGGCAGCGAAACCACCTTGGTGCGATAGGCATCCTGCTTGCCGGGGCCGAATTTCTTCTCGGCGATCATCTGCAGCGCATACATTTGCGGGCTGATCAGCGCGGGCATCGAGATCTTGTCGCCATCGCCAAGGTCGTTGATGTCTTTCACCTCAGGCTTGTTGGTGACCAGCACCAGCGGCGTGGAGTTGACACCCGCGACGCCGACCAACTGGTTCGGCGTGCCATGGGCTTTGTCCCAGGCGATGAGCATCGCACCCACACCGTAGACGCCGACATCGATGGCTTGCGACAACACCGCGTCCTGCATCGCGCCCGAACCGGAGAAGCGGACATAGCTCGCGGTGACATCGAGCCCCGCCGCCTTGGCCTGTTTCTCGACGAGTTGTTGCTCCTGCATGATGAACAGCGGCAGGAAGCCGACGCCAAAGCCGATGCCGATTTTGACCGGCGTTTGCGCCTGCGCCGCCCCGAAGCCCAGCGCCAAGACCGCAATCGTCGCGCGCAGCAGATTCTTCACCATGATCTTCCTCCCCAGGAACGCACTGATCTCTGTGTTCAGGCGGCAGGGTCGAGGATCACCCGATCCCGGGCCGAACTCAACACCGCCACATAGGCCCGTCCCGCATCGGCCAATTTGTAGACCGAGGCGGGGACAATCGGAAATGGCCGCAAATGACCGGACGCAAACCCAGGCTCCAACTGACGCAACACCTCACCGGTCTCTACCGAGGAGAGCGCCAACGTGTCGATGCCATAATAGCTGTGCCGCCCGCGATAGAACTCGAAGATGTTGAACTGGACGATCTTGTCCACAGCCGCGATCAGGATTTGCCGCCCGAGCTTGGCCGTTGCCTCATGCGCCATCTGATAATAGGGGTCGCCGACCGTGTTGAAGATGATGTCGGCGCCGCGACCGCCGGTCAGATCACGCGCGGCATCGGGCATTTTCGCCACGGACGCATCGATCACCGCCACCGGAGCCGAGGCAAAGCCGACATAGTTCTCATCGCGGCGCACCACGCCGATCACGTTCGCCCCGCACCAAGTGGCGATCTGTGCCGCCGCCTGGCCGACCTTGCCGTTGAGACCCATGATCAGCACGTTCTCGCCCGGCTTGGGCATCCCGGCCCGGCGGAACCCCTCAATGGCGGTCACGAATGGCACGCCGATCCCGGCGGCCTCGGAAAGGCTGATATTCCCGGGCTTGCGCACCACCGCATCGGCCTCGACCACCAGATGCGAGGCATGCGTGCCATCGCGCCTGATGCCGAGATCGCCGGAGGAGCCGAACACTTCGGCCCCCACCAGCGCGGTCGGCCCGTCGATCACCACACCGGCATAGTCACGCCCAGGTGTGCGAGGGAACACCGCATAGGGCATCATTCCGATCGCCGCCTTGACGTCGGACGGATTGACCGCCGCCGCACGGATTTCGATCAGAACGTCATTCGTCCCGCGCTCCAGCCGAAGCCGCTCCACCGAGGGGCGAACCTCCTCGGCAGATGCGGCCTTGGCGGCCAGACGCAGACATGTCGCCTCCACTGCCCCCGCTCCGTACGACATGTTCAGTCGGCCAGACGCGTCGGCAGGCCGATGATGTCGCGGGCCTCGCGCGAGGTCGCGATCTGGCCGCCGAGATCTTCCACCATGCGCCGGGCCTTCTCGACCATCGCCGCATTGCTCTCGGCGAGCACGCCGCGGGTGAGATACACGCCATCTTCCAGACCGACGCGGATATGACCACCCGCGAGGTAGGACATCGCCACACCGGAGAACACCGTGCGGCCAATGCCGATGGCGGTGAAGGCTGCGTCCTGCGGCAGCAGGTTGCGCGCGTAGATCACAGTCTCTGTGCTGACCTGGAAGCCATAGGGCACGCCCATCACGAAGCTGGTCAGCAGCGGGCCTTTCAGCGTGCCGTCTTTGACCATGTCGAGCATCATCGCGATGTCGCCGCTGTCAAACAGCTCAATCTCGGGCTTGGCCCCGGCGGCGTTGATGACTTTGGCCATGCGGCGTGCGTTACCGGGCGTGTTGATCACGACCTGCTTGCCGGAGTTCATCGTGTTGAGGTCGAGTGTGGCAATGTCCGGCTTGAGTGCGGTGATGTGAGCCGCGCGCTCTTCCGGGTTCATCAGCGTGGTGCCCGGGCCGTACATCTTGGGGTCGTTCTCATCGGGCACGAAGCGGCCACCCGGGCCGGTGGTGATGTTGATGATGAGCTGGGTGTTCTTGGCGCGGATGCGGGCGATCACGTCCTGGTAGTATTCGAGCTTCATCGACGGTGCGCCGCTGGCCGGATCACGGACATGGATGTGCGTCACGGCCGCACCAGCCTCTGCCGCGCCGAGGCAGGCATCGGCGATCTGCTCGGGGGTGATCGGCAGATACGGGGTCTGCGAGGGCAGTGTCAGGTTGCCGGTGACGGCGGCGGTGATGAACACCTTGTCCAGTGGAGCGCGCATGGTTTCGACTTTCTTCTTGGTTCAGAGGACCCGACCGCCATCGACGACGAGCGTCGTGCCGGTGGAGTAGGTGAGGTGGGTGGCGCAGGCGAGGATGGCGTTCGCCACGTCTTCGGCCTGAGCTACCCGCTTGAGCGGCGTGGTCGCCGCGGTCTTGGTGTTGAATTCTTCGCCGCGGCCCGGCACGAAATCGGTGGCCACCACGCCGGGCGAGACGCCGAGGACGCGGATTTCCGGGGCCAGCGCGCGGCCAAGCGATTTGGTCATCACGTCGATGGCGGCCTTGGTGGCACCGTAGACGATGGACGATCCGGCGCCGTTCATCCCGGCAATCGAGGAGACCGAGACGATCAGGCCGTCGCCCGACGCCTTGAGCATCGGTGCGAAGGCGCGGATGGTGGCGAATTGGCCGCGCCAGTTGACGACAAACATCTCGTCGATCAGCTCGTCGGTGAGGGCTTCGAGATTGGCGTGCGCGACCGGCTTGGTGAAGCCCGCGGTGTTGACCAGGATATCGGCCCGCCCGTACGCGGCCTGCACCGCATCTCGCAGCGCGTTGAGCGTGGCGCTGTTGGCAATATCCACCGCAAACGCGCTGTGGCCGCTGCCCGCCAAGCTGGCAAGAACGTGGCCGGCCTCATCGGCCTTGGCGGTGGAACCCGTCGCATCGGGGCGATGGGTGATCACCACCCTCGCACCTTGCTCGGCCATCAGCCGGGCAGTGGCGGCACCAATGCCTCCAGCCCCACCGACGATGACGGCGACCTTGTCTTGCAGCGAAACAGCCATGGACGAATATGCTTTCGAGAAAGAAGAGTCGGATCAGTCAATCGGAGGTTTGGGCAACACGGCCTCACCTGGCACCATCACAAGCGTGTGATCCAGGCTGAACCATTCGCCAGTCACGTCGGCGGCGGGAGCAGGACCGGTTTGGCGCTTGTAGTCGCCGATCAGATGCGGGGTGACGCCGAAGGTGACATCGCGCTCGATATCCGGGTCATCGGCGAGGAAGATTTGGGTGATGAGCGTTTTGAAGCCCGGCTTGAAGGCGAGGAAATGCAGATGCGCCGGACGTTGCGGCTTACGCTTCTGCGCTGCCAGGATTGGGCCGGACGGGCCATGCGTCGGGATCGGATAGCCGACGGGGCGGATCGAGCGGAAGGAGAAGCGGCCATCGGCATCGGTGATGAACTTGCCGCGCAGATTCCATTCAACCTGCCCGTTGTCCTGGACGTCATACATGCCCACGCTGGAGGCGTGCCAGACATCCACCTCGGCTCCCGCAATCGGTTGGCCCTGATTGTCGGTGATCCGCATATTGGCGAACATGGCGGGCCCTTCGGTTGGGCAACGCACGATCGAGGCACCATGCTCGGTCAGCGGCGAATTCATCCGCCAGAATGGCCCTAGCAACGCCGTGGCGGGCTCCATCGGACCGCCCATGCCGTTGTTGAGAAGTGTAACAAGCGTCGAGATGCCGAACACGTCCGAGAACAGGATGGCGTCGTTGTATTTGTCCGTCGTGGTCTTGCCGATGCCGTTGAGGAAATCGATCCCGATTTCGAATTCTTCATCGGTCGGGCGAACCTCACGCACGAAAGCGTGCATGTGGCGAACAAACGCTTCCATCACCTCACGCAACCGTGGGTTTTCGGCGTGGCTCATCGCCCGTATCACCGCAGGGGTAATGTCGTCGATGCTGGTGATGATGCCATATTTGTCGAAATCATCGTTGTCTGCCATCGTCGCCTCCCAGGCGGTGTCGTTACAATGACCGCGTTTGCAATCGATTGCTAAAATCGTAGGCCAGGAGACCCATGACGTCAACGGAGCCAGGGGCAGCGGAACAGGGGGCGCGCATGCGCGTCGATCTGCAGGCCGTTGCCGACGCCGCCTCAGTGCATCGCTCCACCGCGTCGCGCGCGCTCAACCCGGCGACCCGCCATCTCGTCGCCGCCGAGGCGGTGGCGCGGATCGAGGAGGCGGCGCGGGCGCTGGGCTACCGGCGCGATGATCTGGCCGCCAGCCTGCGAACCGGGCGTTCCTACCTGATCGGCGTTATGGTGCCAGACATCGTCAACCCGATCTTCGCGCCCATTCTGCAGGGGGTTGAGACCGCTCTGGCCAAGCAAGGCTACAGCGCACTCGTTGCCAATGCCGGCAACGACGCCAAGCGTCAGCTTTCCGTGGCGGAACAACTGATCGGACGCCGTGTCGATGGTTTAATTCTGGCGACGTCCGCCGAAGACGACCCGGTGGTGGCGATGTGCGTGGCGCAGGATGTGCCGGCCGTGCTCGTCAACCGATCCGAACGTGCTTCGCGTCTGCCATCGGTGGTTTCGGATGATTTCGAGGGGATGAAACTGGCCGTCGAGCATCTGGTCTCGCTCGGCCACACCCGCATCGGCCATCTGGCCGGCCCATCGCATCTGTCCACCGGGCTGCGCCGGCGCGCGGGATTCGAGGCGGCGATGAAGGCGCTGGGGTTGGACGCCGGTGTGATCGTCACCGCCAGCGCCTATCAGCGCGGCGCGGGCGCGATGGCGGCGGCGGAATTGCTCGACCGTCATGCGGTGACCGCGATTGCGGCCTCCAACGATTTGCTGGCGCTGGGTGCCTATCGGGCGCTGTCAGGAATGGGTCTGAGCTGTCCACGGGACATTTCGATTGTCGGTCACAATGATATGCCGCTGGTCGACATGGTCTCGCCGCCGCTGACGACCATCCGGATCGATCCGACCAACATGGGCGAAAGGGCCGCGGCCCTTCTGCTCGATTGGCTTGGCTCGCCGCCCGGCATGGAGCCTCGGGCGACGCAGCAGGTCATGCGACCGAGCCTCGTGGTCCGTGGCTCGACCTCGGCACCGTTCAGCCCGCCGTCTGCAACGTCCTGGCCGGGTTAGCCGCTCCCAAATTGGGCAGATCGTTGATGGTCATGTCAGAGCGGAGCCACCATGCGCCTGTGGGCGTGGCGGTTGGCAGCACCAGGAGCGGGTCGCCCTCGAATGCGACGGTGTTGGTCGGCGTCTCTTCGATCTGGATGTGAACGCAACGAAGCTTGCCGCCATCGGCGGCCAAGAAAGCGTTGAGTTTGGCCATCATGCAGGCCGCCAACACTTCAGTGGTTGGGTCGCCGGGGGTGATCAGGATGCGCGCGAGTTTGTCCGGCTCATGGGCGCGGAACCAGTCGAGCAGCGGATCGACATCTGAAAGCTGCAGGCAATGATCGACATGTTCGTCAATCCAGCGGTGCCACGTCGATTTGGCGCGCTCGAAGGTCTCGACCATGTTGATGTTTCCGTCCAGGCGCTGCGGTTCGATGGCCTGGATGCGCACGGTCACGAACTCATTGTGTCCGTGCGGTGTGGCGCATTTCACCGAGCAACCGGCGATCAAACGATGCGCCATCGAGAAACGACGGGTAAATACGAGGCTGAACATGCCCTTCCTCCGTCCTTGCCTGCTGGGTGGGATAACCCGGTCTCAGGCCGACTGCCGGTCTATTAACAACGGCAAACGATGACTTCGATGAAGCCCGTTTCTTACGTAATGGCAAGCAACAGCCTAACCGATTTCGTCGGTTAGCGCCACCATACAATGCCGGTTCGACGACGGAACTCTTTCGTGATCACAAACGGTTGATCAAAATATTCCCAAAACCGTCGCATTGTGCCCGCCAGCCCGGCGGAACCAGAATTGTTGCGTCGTATTCCTGAACAATGATCGGGCCGGTCTGCGCGCTCCCAAGCAATTTCTCCCGGCTGACCACGCGGGTCGGGATGAAGCCAAGCCCATCGAACCAGGCAGGCCGGTCGGGATGGGTTTCGCCTCGCGGAGGTGACATCTTGGTCGGGAGGCGGGGCTGTTCTGGCTCGCCGACCGCGACGGCGCCCAGGCTGATCAGTTCCAACGGCTCGGTTTCGGGGGCGGCAAAGCCGTAAACGCCGCGATGCTGGACCGCGAACAAGCCGGGCAGGGCTGCAAGAAGTGCAGCGGCATCGCTGCTGGCAAATGGGACCTGAATCTCGCTCGACTGTCCAACATAGCGCGCCATCGCCTGCAGCCGGATTTTGCGTCGCACGGCTGGAAACCCGTCAGCCTCCAACAATTCGTGGCCATCCGCGAGCAGCGTGTTCAGTATCGTCTGGAACTCGGCGGCAAGCGCCGGTGACACGCTTCGTCGCCATGCGCGGGTGATGTGGTGTTCGGTCTCGGCGAGGAGCAATCCGAACGCGCTGAACAGGCCGGGCATCGGCGGCACCAGAATGCGCGAGATGCCGAGATCCTCGGCCATCGCGGCCGCGAACAGCGCGCCATTGCCACCGAAGGCCATCAACGTCGCCGCCCGCACATCACGCCCACGCTCGACCGAGACTGCCCGGATGGCGCGCATCATGGTGGAGGCCGCAATCCGTCGCATCCCCATCGCGGCCTCAGGCACCGAGACGCCGAGTGGCACCGCCAGATCACGCGCAATCGCCGCTTCCGCCGCGTCGCGGTCAAGCTTCATCAGCCCGCCTGCCAGCCCCGCCGGGTCGAGATAGCCGAGGACGAGATTGCAATCCGTGATGGTGGGCCTGGTGCCGCCCATCCCGTAACAGACCGGGCCGGGGGCCGCTCCGGCGGATTGTGGGCCGACCACAGGTGCCCCAGCAGGATCAATCCGGCAGATCGAGCCGCCGCCAGCGCCAATCTCGGCAAGATCGATGGTC
>CAITEF010000475.1 GCA_903891315.1 uncultured Rhodospirillales bacterium
CGTTTTCGCGCCGATGAATTTCAGCCTGATGTGGGATGGCGACGATATTTTCTGGTCGCACAACGCCCAGCCAGAGTGGCGGCTGGTCGATCTGGAGCCATTCCCTGGTTTTGAGACCACGTTCGATGCCCGCGCGCCGGGGGATATCGCCGGTTTCGCGCCGCCCTTTCTGACCCGGATGCCCGAGCCAGGTATTGTTCAGATCTGGACCGGGCTGATCGCGCAGACCGCACCGGAATGGAGTTTGCTGGTGCGCAATGTCGCCAATATGCCGATGCCGGGCGGGATGGTGGGCTATGAGGGGATCATCGAGACCGATCGTTGGTTCGGCCCGCTGTTCACCAATGTGCGTCTGACGCGCACCCATGTACCGGTCAACATCACCACAAGGCTGCCGCTGGCACAGGTGCAACCGCTGCCACGCCGCCTCTACACCGATATCGTGCTCGACAATGCGGAACTGACCGACGGGCTCTCGTCATTCGGCGAGGCGGAGTGGGAGGCGTATCGCCACACCGTTGTCATTCCTAATCGCGAACCGGAGCGCCCGCTCGGCGCATATGCCGTCGCGGCCAGACGGCGGCGGCGGGAGGCGGCCTAGGGCACGGTCCGACCGATCGGAATCGATCGGCCGGACGGTCGTGCTCTAGAAACATATGATTCTAGTTGGAGTCTGGCTTGTCGCTGCCAGATATGTCGGGGGACTTCGCGCTGGGTTGGGTGACGGCGGAGACCGGTGGCGGGAAGCTTTCCTGCGGCAGCTTCGGCTTTTCCGGATTGGTCTGCGTGGTCGATGGCAGCACCAAAGCGGGCGTGGTCGGAGCTGCGGCCTTGTCGTCAGCGGGGGCATCGGCGGGTTTGTCGAGGTCGGTCGGTTTGGCCTCCGGTGCCTTGGCGGCCTCTTTTGGCTTCTCGGTCTTGGCAGGCTCCGGCAGCTTGACGGTGTAGTCCGGCACGATGCGCGCCTGATTGCCGTTGATCACCAGCACGTTCTGCCCAATCGCCAGTGGCGTCTCCTCCGCTTGGGTGACGCTGATCAACTCGCCATTTGTTTTGCGGACGATATATTCCCAGGCCTTGGTGTCCCCCGTCGCCTTCTCCACCGAGGAGCCGAGCAGCCCGCCCAGCACGCCGCCGCCCACCGCGCCGAGTGCGGAGGCGGTCTGGCTGCCGGGCAACTGACTGCCCACCACGCCACCGGCGGCGGCACCGGCGACAGCCCCGGTGTTGCCGTCCACCGTGACCGTCACCCGGCGAACGCCCACGACGATCCCCTGATCGACCTTGTTGGCCTTCTGGGTGGCGGCGGTGGCGTATTTGTCGGGCGAGATGTCAGGCGAACAGCCTGCCAGCGCCAGCAGGGCTGAGGCCACGGCGAGGGGGACGATGCGGGCAGAACGAAGGGTGAGGGTCATGGTCAGCCTGTCGAACCGGTAAGTTGCGCCGGTTGTAGATCGGATGTTTGCTGCGCCGCAAACAGAGTGGAAGATGGCATGGCTGATCTTCTCCCCCCAGTGGATCTTGCATTAATTCTGGCATTCGACGGATCGGCGTCCGTCACCTACGAAAGCTTTGGGCTGATCGCCAACGGCACGGCTGCCGCGCTGCGCGACGATGTGGTGGTCAATGGCTTGCTTGGTGGGCCGCACGGGGCGGCGTTGCTGTGTTTGGTGCTGTGGTCGGGCCCGGGTGATCAGGAGTTGCTGACCGATTGGACGCGAGTGGACAGCAAATCCGCCCTGCTCGCCTTTGCCGAGGAGGTCGAGAACGTGCCGCGCATCGTGAAAGCGGGCACCACGGCGATTGGGGCGGCGATGATCATGTGTGAGACGTTGCTGTATGAGGCCCCGGCGAAATCGTCCCGCCACATCATCGATTTCGCCGGTGATGGTCGGAACAATGAGGGGCCGGACCCGATTCCGGTGCGGGACCGGATGGTGGATCGTGGGGTGACGATCAATGGGCTGTGCATTTTGCATGAGGAGCCCGATCTGCTGGAGAGCTATCAGCGCGAGGTGATTGGCGGCGTGGGAGCCTTCGCGTTGGTCTGCGCGAGCTATCAGGAATTTGCCCAGGCAATGCGGCAGAAATTGCGGCAAGAGGTGTCATGATTGCGTTTTTTCCTCGCAATTGTGCGAGTTCACCAATTCGCTGATCGGGCCTTCCCGGCTTCGTCATTGCAATGACGGACAATCAAACCTCCGCCGGGATTTGGCATACATTCACCCACTCCGCCCCGGTGATCTCCGCCATCCGGGCAGGGGAAATCTTCACCGCCGTGGTAATCGACCCCGCCGCAGGCACCACGATGTCGAAATCCTGCAAGCTGATGTCGCAGAACACCTCAAGCGGTTGCGCGAGACCAAAGGGGCAGACGCCGCCGACCGGATGGCCTGTTAGTACCTCGACCTCAGAAAGGTCCAGCATCTTCACCTTGCCCTCGAAGGTCTCCCGTGCCTTGCGGTTGTCCAGCCTCGCATCACCTCGGGCGACGACCAAGAACACCCGCTCGCCGACGCGCAAGGACAGCGTCTTGGCAATCTCTGCGGGGGTTACCCCGAAAGCCTCGGCGGCAAGTGCAACAGTGGCCGACGAGGTCGGGCTGTGCAGGATTTCCACCTCAGGCGCACGCTCGGCCAGAAAGGCGCGGACGGACTCGAGACTCATCGCCGTCAGACCTCGCCACGTCCCATCAGCACGACGCGCGCCTTGCGGAAGCTCTCCATCAGAGCGTCGGGCGGCACGGCACCGGAGAACAGGAAATAGCCATTCATCAGGAAACTCGGCACGCCGGAAATCCCGCCCTCACGTGCCGCCTGATCCTGTTCCTCGACTTCGGCCATATAGGTGTCCGTCTCCAGCAGGGCCGGATCGACGCCATATTGGCGGGCGATATTGGCCAACACTTCGGGTGACTCGATGTCGCGTCCATCCAGGAAATAGGCGGTCATCAACGCCTCTTTCACCGCAGGCTGCCGCCCCACATCCTGCGCCAGCCGCACCAGACGATGGGCGGCCAGCGTGTTGGGCGTGCGCTTCATGCTGGCGAAATCGAAATCGATCCCGGCCGCCTTGCCCGCCGCCGTCACCCGCTCGTCGAGTTCATGCGACTTTGCGAGACTGCCGAATTTCGCAATCCGATACTCCGCACGCGGCACACCGCCCTTGGGCATATCCGGATTGAGCTGGAAGGGGCGAAATCCGACCTCGAAATTCACCCCATCCTGCGCCAATTCGGCCAAAGCCGCGTCCATGTTGCGCTTGCCGATGAAGCACCAGGGGCAGATCACATCAGAGACGACTTCGATTTTCATGCGGCATCCTCCAACTCAGGCACAGCCTGCCCGGCCAACACGGCGCGCGCGCGTTCGATGTCCAGCGTGCCTTCCCACCAAGCCACAAAGATCGTCGCCACGGAGTTGCCGAACAGATTGGTGATGGCGCGCGCCTCGCTCATGAAGCGGTCAATGGCGAAGACCAACACGATGGCGGTGACCGGGATCTTCCCGTTCAGCGTCCCCAGAGTCGCGGCCAGAGTGATGAAGCCGCCTCCAGTGATCGCCGCCGCCCCCTTCGAGGTGAGCAGCAGCACGCCGAGGATCAGCAACCAGTCTTCCCAGCTGAGATGAATGTTCAATGCCTGCGAGATGAAGGCAATCGCCATGGTGAAGTAGATCGACGTGCCGTCCAGATTGAACGCGTAGCCGAGCGGCACCACGAGGCCGGTGAGCGACTTTCCGCAGCCAAGGTTTTCCAGCTTCTCCATCAGCGTCGGCAATGCGGCCTCAGAGGACGAAGTGCCGAGCACGATAAAGAATTCGGTCGAGAGGTATTTCAGCAGGGGGATCAGGCGCAGCCCCATCAGGCGCATCACCACCTCAAGCACGATGAATACAAACAGCGCGCAGGTGATGTAGAAGGCCGCCATCAGCCAGGCGAGTGAGAAGAGCGTCTTGATGCCGTATTGGCCGATGACGAAAGCCATCGCGCCGAACGCGCCAAGCGGGGCGACCTTCATGATCAAGCCGACGATGCGGAAGAAGGTGTTCGAGGCCTCATCGAGAACCTTGATCAGCGCCTTGCCCTTTTCACCAAGCTGGGCCACCGCGATGCCGAACAGCACGGCGAGGAACAGCACCGGCAGGATGTCACCCTTGGCAAAGGCACCAATGACAGTATCGGGAATGATGTTGAGGATGAAATC
>CAITEF010000476.1 GCA_903891315.1 uncultured Rhodospirillales bacterium
CGATTTCCGCGAGGGCAAGGTAACTCTGCCGGTGCTGCTCGCCTATGCGGCGGGCGACGCCGAGGAGCGCGCGTTTTGGGAGCGCACCATCGACCAAAACGAACAGAACGACGCCGATCTCGACCGCGCGATGGCGCTGATCGCCCGTCACGACGCCATCAAGGCCACGCTGCGCCGCGCCGCAGATTTCGCCGCCCAGGCGAAGGCCAGCCTTTCGATCTTCCCGCCATCGCCCTATCGCGAGGCGCTGGAGGGTGTGGCGGATTACACTGTGAGTCGGGTTTCCTGATCTGATACGCTGCCGCCCGGAAAGAGTCCGGAATCCGCGACATGGCCGAACAACCGATCATCGATTTTTGGCTGTCGCTCGGCAGCACCTACACCTATCTCGCGGTGATGCGCGCCGATGACGTCGCCTCCCAAAATGGTGTGACGCTGCGCTGGCGACCGTTCAGCGTGCGCAAGATCATGCAGGCGATGGACAACCGCTTCCTCGCCGGCAAGCCCGAGAAATACGCCTATATGTGGGCCGATATTGCCCGTCAGGCGGCGTTTTACGGCATCCCTGCCAATGTCCCGGTGCCGCACCCGATCACCGAGTTTGACCTCGCGCACCGCGTCGCGATTCTCGGCATGCGCGAGGGCTGGGGGATCGACTTCATCAAGGACAGTTTCCGCCGCTGGTATGAATTCCGCCGGGAACCCGGCAGCGAGCCGAATCTTTCAGACACCCTCCACACCCTCGGCCTCGATCCGGCCGCAGTGCGCGCGGCTGCGGATGCGCCTGATATTGCGACGACTTTGGAGGCGGAGACCGCTGAAGCCAGGGCGCTCGGCATCTTCGGCGCGCCCACCTTCGTCGTCGGCGGCAAAGAGCTGTTCTGGGGCAATGACCGCCTCGAACACGCGATCAACTGGGCGAAGACGGGGCGGATCGGCTAGAGCAACTTAGCCTCGTAGGGTGGGATCGCGCAGCAACCCCACCAATTCACGCCAACCCGAAGGCGGGATTACCCCCGCCCCATCGCCTTCAATTTCTGATCCGTGTCGTAGTTCGACAGCGCATAAACCGCCCAGATCGTCGCCGGAATCCAGCCGATCAGGGTCAATTGCAGGATCAGGCAGAAAATGCCGCTCCACGGGCGGCCAATGGTGAAGAAGGTGAGCCACGGCAGCAGGAACGAGATCAGCAGGCGCATTGGAACCATCCCACAAAGGCGTCACCCATCATGTAGGTGATCCCACCGCGCGTTCAAACCCCTCCTGCTTAGCTCTCTTGCCGCCCTGCAATCTCCGCCTGCCACGGTGCCACCCGCTTCTCGATCCAGCCGATCAGCGACGTCAGCCCAATCGCCAGCATCACCAGCACGAACACCGGCACGAACATCGTCGCCGTGTCGAAATTGTTGGCCGAGTTGATGATGATTGCGCCCAACCCCGCCATCGAGGTGAAGAACTCAGCGATGATCATCGCCACCACCGCGCGACCAATCGCCAGCTTCATCCCGGCGACAATGTAAGGCAGCGTGGCGGGCAGGATGATCCGGCGCAAAATCACACTGTCTGGTGCCACCAGCGCGCGACCGACATCGATCAGGCTCTTCGGCACAGCGCGCACGCCGAGCCATGTGTTGATCGTCACTGGGAAGATCGCCATCAGGAAGATGATCGCCACCTTCACCGCAAAGCCAAGCCCAAGCCACAGCGTCAGCAGCGGCACCAGGGCGACCAGCGGCATCGCGTACCCGGCGGTCACATAGATGCCGAACAGCGCTTCGAACACCCGGTATCGCCCCAGCAGCAGCCCGAGCGGCACGCCCAGCACCACGGCGGCGGTATAGCCGACCAGGAACGGCTGCAGGCTCTCGCCGAGCGCCTTGAAGATCGCCCCGCTGCGGATCAACGCAACCGACGCCTCGGCAATCGCCAGCGGATGCGAGCCGAAGATCGGATCGACATGGCGTCCGACAATTTCCCACAGGATCAGCGCAAATGTCAGCGACAGGCCGGTGAGCAGTGAGCGTGGCATCTTGCTCAGCATCAAGCCGCTTCCTGATGTAAGGACGACCACAGCCGGTAGCGCAATTCCGCGTATTCCGGCATTCGCAGCAATGCCGCGTCGTTGTGGCGCGGGCGCGGCAGATTGACCTGCATGATCTCGGCAACCTCACCCTTGCGCATCACCACCACCCGGTCGGCGAGCAGGATCGCCTCGTCCAGATCATGGGTGACGAACAACACCGTCTTGCCGGTGCGCGCCTGGATGTCGATCAACTCGTTCTGCATCTGCTCGCGCGTCTGCGCGTCGAGTGCGCCGAACGGCTCGTCCATCAGCAGCACTTTCGGATCGATCGCCAGCGCGCGCGCAATCCCCACGCGCTGCTGCATCCCGCCCGAAAGCTGATACGGACGCCTGCGCGCGCTGTCCTTCAGGCCAACGAGATCAAGATAGCGCATCGCGGTCTCGCGCATCTCCTCACCCTTGATCCCCTTCATCTCCAATGCGAAGGCGACATTCTCGAAGGCGGTCAGCCAAGGCAGCAATTCGGCGTGTTGGAAGACGATGCCGCGATCATAGCCGCAGCCCCTGATCGGCACGCCATCCACCGTCACTTGCCCGGCGGAGGGTTCTTGCAACCCCATCACGATGCGCAACGCGGTGGTTTTGCCGCAACCGGACGGGCCGATCAGGGCGACCATCTCGCCATCATTCACATCGAAACTCACGTCACGCAGTGCCTGCACATTGTGCGGCTTGCCGTCCACGTTGATGGTGAACTGACGCGAGATATTCTTCAGACTCACGGTACCCATCGATCAGCGACCCACCAGTTCAAGCGCCTTCTGGCGCGGTCCTTCGACGGCGATATGCGAGACATCGACGTCCTGCGCCACCACGCCCAACTCCTTCAGCTTGTGCTGCATCGCCTGGAAGGTGGCGACCGGCAGCGGCAGCGTCGGGTCGATATAATGCTGGCGGATCACCTCATCGAACATGAACGCCGCGCGCGGATCATCCGGCTTGGCACCGGTCGAGCTTTGCGTCAGCGCCACCGTCTCCGCCTTGTGGCCCAGCGCATAGCGAAGGGCCGTCATCTCAGCGGCGAGGAAATGTGCGGCGTCATCCGGGCGGTTGGCGATCACTTTGGAGGTGGTCTGGTAGCAGATGCGCAGAATCTCCGGCAGCACCTCCGCGCCCCGCGCGATGATATGCGCCTTGGCCGGATCAATGATCGGCTGATACTCGATGGAAACCACAGCGGCATCGACCACGCCACCGAGAAGCGCGCGGTAACGGTCGGAATCCCCGCCGACATTGGCCAGCTTCACATCACCGCTCGCAAGGCCAGCCCGCTCCGCTGCCGCGCGTCCGACCAGATCGGGCATCGAGCCCGGGGCCGAACTCGCCATCGTCTTGCCAACCAGACCCTTGGTGTCGGCAATGCTGGTTTTGGCAAACACCACATGCGGCACCTGGCCCCAGGGGCAGCCAAGTTCCTTCACATCGGCACCGTGCGAGAGCGCGGCAATCGGCGGCGAGCCCTCATAGCTGTCCAACTCACCGGCCAGCAGACCGCGCAGGCCGAGATTTTCGTTCTTCAGCG
>CAITEF010000477.1 GCA_903891315.1 uncultured Rhodospirillales bacterium
CAGAGCCCACGATCAACGGGATAATCTTGGCCGAGAATGACCAATGCGAGGCTTGGAACACCATCAGGCCGACCAACACAATCAGAGCCAGCGGGAACAGCGCGCGCGGCCTGAGGCGGGCTGGGCCGAAATTCTCCCACGGCGAGATCTTCTCGCGACGGCGGCGCAGAATATCCTGGATCACCGGGCGGAACAGACTGAGAGCGGCTGCGGCAAACATCACCATCACGAAAGGCCGCCACAGCCAATCGGTGCCGTAGCGCTGGATCGAGATGAACAAATAGCGCTCGATCACTCCGCCCAGCACGAAGCCCAGCACCAAAGGCGGGCGCGGCCATTTCAGGTGTTTGAACGCCCAGCCGAGCAGGCCGAAGAACAGCAGCGAATAGAGATCACCCCATTGCCGCTTGCCCTCGAACGCCCCGATATAGACCATGCAAAGCACCACCGGCAGGATCAGCGTGTAGCGAAGTGTGGCCATTTTCGCGAACTGGCCACTCAATGCGAAACACAGGCCGGAGCCAACGAGATTGGCCAGCGCGATCGACCACACCATCGCGTAGGTGATGTCGAGATTCTTCGTCAGCATCTCCGGCCCTGGCACCAGGCCGTGCATCAGGAACGCGCCGAGCAAGATTGCCATGCCGGAGCTGGCGGGCACGCCGAACACCACGGTCGGCACCAAGGCACCGCCCTCGCGGGAGTTGGTGGCACTTTCGGCGGCGATCACGCCGCGCACATCGCCGGTGCCGAAGGTTTGTTGCGCGCCCTTTTCAGTGCGTAGCGCGTGGCCATAGGAAATCCAGTCGATCACGGCGGCCCCGATGCCGGGGATTGCCCCCATCGCCGAGCCGATCCAGGCGCAGCGCAGCACCAGGAACCAATGGGTGAAACAATCCTTCGCGCCGCGCAGCAAGCCCTCGCGCGTGTTGACGAGTTTCTGGGTGCCGACCACCGAGGTCCGCGCGATCATCAGATCGCAGAGTTCTGGCAGCGCGTAGACGCCGAGTGTGACCGGCACCAGCGGCAGACCGTCCCAGAGATAGAGGTTGTTCATCGTCCAGCGCAGCGTGCCGGTTTGTGGGCTGGAGCCGACCATCGCCAGCATCATCCCGAAACACGCTGCCGTCAGCCCGCGCAACGGCGCGTTGCCGGACAGGACGGCGACCATCGAGATGCCGAACACGCCGAGCGAGAGCAATTCAGGTGAGCCGATCATCAGGATCAACGGGCGCATCACCGGCAGCGTGACGCCCATCAGCGCCGCTCCGAACAGCCCGCCCATCATCGCCGCCATATAGGACGCGCCCAAGGCACGCCCGCCCTCACCGCGTTTGGTCATCGGGAAACCGTCGAGCGTGGTCGCCGCAGAGGCGGCGTGGCCGGGCGCACCGAGTACAATCGCTGAGATCGGGTCCGCTGTGGTCGTCGCCGCCCCCAAGCCCAGCAGCAACGCCATCGCACTTGCTGGGTCCATCCCATAGGTGAAGGGCAGCAGAAGTGCGGTTCCAGCCACACCTCCGATTCCGGGCAGAATGCCAAGCGCAAGCCCCATGCAGACCCCGGCGAAGAGCAGGATCAGACGGTGCGGTTCGACAATGAGGAAGAAGGCGGCGCCGGCCGCGTGCAGAACGTCCATCCCCTCCCCTCGTGTCGTCGTCTTCTTGGATTGAACATGCGGGAAGCTGGGCCGCGCCGCAATCGCTGCGGCTGAGATTTACTTGACAACCTGCCAGTTGGTTCGAAGATCGGCGCAACCCGGCCTAAACCGGGACGGGGGTGTGACAAGATGCATAAATCGACGCGGCTGGTTGTGATTGCAGCCTTGGCATTTCTGACTGGGGCCAGATTCCCGGCGCAGGCGCAGGATTTCTACGCGGGCAAGAACGTCTCGATCTTCGCCGGACGCCCACCCGGCGGTGGCGTGGACAGCGAGATGCGGCTGGTGGCGGAATTCCTCGGCGCGCAGATCCCTGGCCATCCACGCATGATCGCGCAGAATATGCCGGGTGCGGGCGGCGTGGTGCTGGGGAATTACCTCTACAATGTCGCCCCGAAAGACGGGCTGACCATCGCGGTGCCGGGCCGCACCGCGTTTCTGCTCTCTCCGGTGACGCGCAACGAAAATGCCCGCTATGAGCTGCCTAAATTCACCTGGATCGGCAGTGCAGCGAGCAGCAATTTCATCCTCTGGATACGCAAATCGACCGGGATCACCACCTATGCCGAGTTGAAGGCGAGCAAGAAGACCATCGTGATCGGCGGCAGTTCGGGCGGCAATTCGGACACGGTGGTGCCGGAATTGTTGGCGAAATACGAGCATCTGCCGTTCAAGGTGGTCAAAGGCTATCCGGGCACGGCCGAGCAGGCGCTGGCGCTGCAATCGGGTGAGATCGAGGGCATGTTCACCGAGCGGGCGAGCTTCTCCTCCGACCCGCAGGCCTCGGGGCTGGCGGTGCCGATCCTGCAGACCTTCCCATTGGAGCCCGGCATACCGCTGACGATGGAGATCGCCAGCGATCCGCGTGAAAAGGCGATTTTGGCGTTGTTTGAGGTACCGCTGCATGTCGGCCTCGCCCTGGTCGCCCCGCCCGGCCTCGATCCGGCAAAGACCAAGATTCTGCGAGAGGCTTATCGGAAGGCGGTCACCAGCCCTGACTACATCGCCCAAGCGAGCAAGCGCGGCTTCAGCGTCGGTGCGCCGAACAGCGGCGAGGATCTGCAGGCATACGTCGAGAAAAGCCTTTCGAACATCCCAGACTCAGTGATCAAGGAATTCCAGGAATATAGCGGCAATGGGGGGTGAGGAAGTTTCGCGAATGATGGGGCGGAGATCTGGGTTGAAGGTATTACTTCCCTGAAGTGATCTCACACTTCGCATTTACCGATCCAGAAAATGCATCCCAATCCTGGGACTTCCCCAGCAGCGGCACCAGCACATAGCCGCGAAGATGTAGACCGCCATCCGGGCGATAGTTCAAATGCAGCTTCCAATCCGACAGATCGCGCGGATCAGTGATGATGCCTTCCCACTCGCCAGCATCCTCACCCTTGTGCGCGTGCATGATCTGCAAACCGCATTCCGGCTGACCGTTCTTCGCGAGTTTGGGTTGACCCTTCTCGTCATAGGGCTCCACGAAGCCCACCAACTTGCCGCAAATCCCCTCAGGGCAAACGTCAATCTCCATCACCGCCTTCTTGTCCTCGGTCCACCAGCGCCCAGTCTCAGCTGCCATGGCGACAGGAGGTAAGGAAGCGGCCATCAGAATAGCGAAGCTCAGGATCAGTCGCACTCGCAACCCGCCGTCGGCCCAGTCGCGTTGCGGATCATATGATGGTCGATCCATTCCGAGACCAGCAGCCGCGCCTCGCTCACTGAAGCTTCGGGGTGATGAATGCGATACAAGGTCGTGCAGGCACTGAACGCCTCAATGTCGGCAGTGCCGACCGCGCGCAATTCGCGATACGCCATCACAACGGCGCGTTCGCAACGGCGTGCAATCTGACTTGTCTCACGACCCATCGGAATTCCCCTCGGATGCACTGACCTTAAGGGAAAGCCGTCTACCGCCGCAACCGTCAAGCGCGCGAGACCAGTTCCGCAATCGCGCGGCCCACCTCTTCTGTCCCAGCCTGCCCGCCCATATCCCGCGTGCGCGGCCCGCCTTCGCGCAGGCAGGTCTCAATCGCCTGCACGATGGCATCCGCCGCCGCCTTCTCGCCCAGATGCTCCAGCATCATCGCCCCGGACCAGATCTGGCCAATCGGATTGCAAATCATCCGCCCAGCGATGTCCGGCGCCGAGCCATGCACCGGCTCGAACATCGAAGGATGCACGCGCTCCGGGTTGATATTGGCCGACGGCGCGATCCCGATAGAACCCGCCACCGCCGGGCCAAGATCTGAGAGGATGTCCCCGAACAGATTCGACCCCACCACTACATCGAACCAATCCGGATGCTGCACGAAATGCGCGGTCAGGATGTCGATGTGATACTGATCCGTTGTCACATCCGGATAGCTCTTGGCCATCTCGGCAAAACGTTCATCCCAATACGGCATGGTGTGGATGATGCCGTTCGACTTGGTCGCCGACGTCAGCTTCCGGCGCGACCGTGTCATCGCCAATTCGAAGGCATATTTGATGATCCGGTCGCAACCGATGCGCGAGAAGACCGATTGCTGGCTGACGAACTCGCGCTCGGTGCCCGGGAACATCCGCCCACCAATGGAGGAATATTCGCCCTCGGTGTTCTCACGCACCACGTAGAAATCAATATCCGCCTCGGTGCGATTGGCCAACGGCGTGCGCGCGCCCGGCATCAGCTTGCACGGCCGCACATTCGCATACTGGTCAAACCCACGACGGATCGGGATTAGCAAACCCCACAGCGAGACATGATCCGGCACCCCCGGCCAGCCGACCGCGCCCAGAAAGATCGAATCGCTCTCGGCCATCTGGTCCATGCCTTCACCCGGCATCATCGCACCGGTGCGGGTGTAGGTCTCGCACGACCAATCATATTCGGTCGCCTTGATCTCGAAGCCGAAGCGGGTGGCCGCGGCATAGAGCACGCGCATGCCCTCGGGCGTGGTTTCCTTGCCGATACCATCACCCGGAATGACGGCGATACGATGGGTGCGCATGAGGCTATTTCATCTCCGAGAGTTTTCCGTTGGCGTCCGCCGCGAACATCCCATGGCTGGCACCCGCGATCTTCCCGGTCGACAACCATTCAAGCGATAGACGCTGCAGCAATGTGTGCTGCTTTTCCCAAACCATGAAATGGGTGGAACAGGCAACGCGGATAAACACCTTGTTGGTCGCGCCGATTGCATCGAAGGCTTTCTTGCGCACATCCGGCGTGTCGAACTCGCCCACGATCACCACTGTCGGTGCCGTCACCTTTGCCGCCAATTCCGGCGTCCAGCCGAAATCCTTCAGCACCGGGGCGCGCATCACACCCTCCGGCCCGCCCCAACCCGCACCGATGCGGTCCCAATCGAGGGTGGATTTCCACACCGCATCCTGCACGCCCGGCTCGATCTCGCCCTCGCATTTTGCGTTGTCCGACCAGCGATCCTTCAGGAAAACCTGCTTGGTCTGGATGTAGAGCGGCACGCCGGCATTGGGCGTATCGGGGATCTTCAGGTCAGGATTGGGAGCGGACGGGGCATAGAGGAAGACCCGATTAATCTTCTCGCCGTGCTGCGCCACGTAGCCACCGACCCGCGGCCCGCCAGCCGACCAGCCGATAATGTCAATCTTCGCACGCTTGGTCGCTTTGCGGATATGGTCCACGGCGGCGTCGATCTCACGCCATTCATCCTTGATCGTCGACATCATCTGCGGCGCAGATGCGGCACAGACCGCCTTCAACGGATGGCCCACCAGCAGCTTTTCCTGCTGGGCCGGATCAGCATTGCAGGGATTGTCCAGACCTGGACGGGGCGAACTGCCATAGCCGGTCAGATCGATCGCCCACGAATCATAGCCCGCTTGGGCCATGCGCTGCATCCAGTTGTAATCCTTGAAATTCAGATCGAAATCCGGCTCCGCCGGGCCGGTCGCGCCATGGACGAACAGCACCACGCCTTTCGGATTGGCCGCCTGCTTATGGATCAGATGCAAGGCGACAATCTGACCCGCATCCGCAGGCAGGGTCGATGTCCAGGGGATGAAAACATCCGTCGTCTTGATCGCGGGCGCATCGGCCGCATGCACGGACAAAGGTGCAGCAACCAGAGCGGCGAGCAGAATTTGGCGCATATCGGATCCCCCGTTTGCTTTTGCCGTGCATGTGGCGGCTGCAGTCTTGTGCTGCTTGGGGGAGGCTATCCGTGACATTGCGCTGCCGCAAGGGGCGGCCACCAGCGTCAATCCAGTTTGAAACGCCGCCGGATCTCGTCGGCCACCCGTCCGGATTCGTCCAGCGGCGTGCGCTCCCAGGATGACAGCGTCTGCGAGAACGGTCGCACCTGCCCCGCCTGCACCAGCGTCTCGATCAACATCCGATGCCGCGGCCCGGCCAGTTCCGGCAGTGCGACGAACACCGGAGCCTCTGTGGCGCAGGCCTCGCTGATCATCGACACCGAGTCGGCCGTCACCACAATCGCATCGGCGGTGGCGAGATAGCCGAGATAGGGGTTCTCATCCGGCTCGCCCCAGCGATATAGCACGTGCAATGCGGGACCCAGCCCTTCGGCCAACGCATCCGAGCCTTCCTTGCCGGTCCGCCTGCTGGTCGTCGCCATCACTGAACCGCCCATGCCAACGGCCAGCAATGCCACATCGCGCCCGAGTTGATGCGCCAATTGCGGCTTGAGCCCAATCGAGCGGACCTTCCCGCCCACGATCAACGCCACGCGCGGATGCGGCAGATGCGCCAGCCGCTCATGCCAGGCGACCTCCGCCTTGCTTAGCACCAGCGGCGAGACCCGATTCACCGCGCCCAGCACCGGCATCACATTCGGTGCGGGTGCTGGCTGGTCATGAGCAGACGTTACCAGAAGATCAAAGGAGTCCCGGTCGAACAGCGTCGTCCAGCCCGGCGACATGCAATGGACAAGCTTGCAGCCGAATTTTGATTTCAGCCACAGCGCCACCGGAGCCGAACGGCGCGCGGCTGAGATCACCAGCGTTGGCACCTCCTCCTTCGGCAGTTCGAGCGGGAAATCATCCGTCACCCCGATCAGCGAGCCATGCGGAATCAGTCCAGCCACATGGGCCTTCCAGGTCCAGGCCATTTTGATGCAGCGAAATGGCAGCCCCAGGCGTTCGGCAATGCCGATGGCCTGCGCTGAAGTGCCCGCACGTGGATCTTCCAAAACCCAGATCACTGTTCGTCACACCTCCCCGACTGCTCTTCTCTACATGGACGCGGCATGGTTCTCCGGAGTAGGAGTGACCGACCGATTACATGCAATTGTCACGACGGAGAAGCCGCAGATGACCGCCAACCAGCAAACGCCGTGGGACCGCGACGCAGCCCTGACCACCGCGCGTATCCTGCTGGAGATCAAGGCCGTCAACTTCCGGCCCGAGGAGCCCTATACCTTCACCTCGGGGTGGAAGTCGCCGGTTTATATCGACTGCCGCCGCATCATCTATTTCCCCCGCGCGCGGGCCAAAATCTGCGAGTTGGCAGTGGAAAAGATCGGCCGCCATGTTGGCTTCGAGACCATCGAGGCCGTGGTGGGCGGCGAGACCGCCGGCATCCCCTTCGCCGCCTGGATCGCCGACCGCATGATGGCGCCGATGGCCTATGTGCGCAAAAAGCCCAAAGGCTTCGGCCGCAACGCGCTGATCGAGGGCGACGTGCCGGAGGGGAAAAACACGCTGCTGGTCGAGGATCTGACCACCGATGGAGGCTCCAAGATCCAATTCGCCAACGCGCTGCGTGAGGCGGGTGCGATCATCAACCACACCTTCGTGGTCTTCTTCTACGGCGTCTTCCCAGGCAGTTTCGAGACGCTGAAGCAGATGGACATCCAGCTACACGCGCTCGCCACTTGGTGGGACGTGCTGGAAGCCTGCAAGGATCGTCCGTATTTCAGCGAGATCGCTTTGACCGAAGTCCGCCGCTTCCTGGAAAACCCAGTCGCTTGGTCGGCCGCCCATGGCGGTGTATCCAGCGCTGAGGAAGCCGCAGCGCTCAAGGCTGCCAAGGCCTGAACGCAAAAGTCGCGTGTTGAGAGATTGGGCGTGGACGGAGTGATCCGTCAGCGCCCTTTTCGTTTGTGTCGTTTGGGGGAGAGTGTGGCGATATAATCCGCGCCGTCCCGTGGGGTCGGCTTGCCACATGCGTCGGTGAACCCACCAGACCCAATACCGACCTCGCGGCCCTGTCTGCGGTTCGTCCGTTCAAGTCAGATTTTAAAAAAATTTAGGAAAACTCGCCCATTGACTCGGAGGGAGAAAATGGGATTTTTAATGAGAACAAATTAGGAACATAAAAGTGTCTGCGCCCGCTTCCACATCGCCCAACCCATTGGCAGGATTGCGTTTCACAATGCCAAAAGTGGCACCTTACGGGGTAATCCCCCTGGATGGTGGCGTGATGGATGCGGCTCTGGGCAGCGGTCTGGCACTGGGTGTTCTTCATGAATTGAGCGCGTCGGGCATCGAAGCCGAATGCGCCGCCAGCCCCACCGCTTTCCTGCTACCGATGCTGGCCCGTCTGCCACAAATCAAGCCGGTGTTCTGGGTGGCCCGGGTCTGCGATCTCTACCCGCCCGGCCTGCTGGCTTTCGGCTTCAACCCCGGCCGCCTGATCCAACTCCGCGCCACCTCAGACGACGAAGCCCTTGGCTGCACCGAAACCTTGCTGCGCGCTGGCGTCGCTGCCGCCGTGGTGGCGGAAATCGGCCATGCCGGAACCCTTGCAGGCCGTCGTCTGCAATTGGCTTGTATGGGCCGGGGAACGACAGGTTTCGTGCTGCGCCGCTTCCCGCACGGTGTGGGGACGCGCGCCCCCCAACCTTTGGTCAGCGCCGTCACGCGATGGCATGTTGGCCCCGCTCTCAGCACCCCAGAATTGCGAGCCCCCGGATCACCACGCCTCAACGTGGAATTGCGCCACGCGCGTGGTGGCATTCCGGGCAATTGGATCATTGAACCGCAGGAGACTGACGATGCCCCGCATCCTTTCCGTCTGGCTGCCACTCTGGCCGATCCGTCACCGCACCTCGAAAGGCATCTGGCCAGATAAAACCCCACGCGCCACCGTCGGCTCTGTGGGAGGTCAACGCTGCATCGAAGCCGCTTCCGCCGAGGCACAGGCCTTGGGTGTTCAGCCAGGACAAAGCCAATCCCAAGCCCGCGCCATCTGCGGCGAGTTGCTAACCGCCAATGCAGACCCGGCGGACGACCTCGCTGCTTTGGCAAAGATGGCCAGATGGTGCGAACGCCTCTCCCCGCTCACCGCCCCGGATCCGCCTGACGGTCTGTGGATCGACATCACAGGCTGCGCGCATCTGCTGGGAGGTGAGGAGAAGCTTGCAACGCGGTTGCGTGACCGCCTCGCCCCTTGCCGAATCGGCATCTCTGATACCGCCGGAGCCGCCTGGGCCCTGGCGAGGTCCGCCACCCGAGCCGACATCGAGATCGCACACTCCGGTCAGCATCAAGCGGCAATCGCCAATCTGCCTGTTGGATTGCTGCGGATCGAACCGCGCATCGTCGCCGGACTGCAGCGCGTCGGCCTGCGCAGCGTCGAGGCCCTGCTGCGGCTACCCCGCGCTGACATCACAGCTCGCTTCGGCCAACAACCCGGCCAACAACTTGACCGCGCCCTCGGCCGTGCCGCCGAACCGATCACATGGCAGCGCCCGCCCGAGGAATGGCGGGCCCATCTCCCCTTTGCCGAGCCCATCGGCACGCCGGAGGATCTGGGCAGAGGCTTGGCAGCGCTGTCGGAGGAACTGGGCAGACGGCTGGAGGTGGCCAAGCTCGGCGGACTGCGCTTCGGCGCATATTTCATCCGGGTGGACGGCCATGTCGCGACATTGCAAATCGCCACCGCCTCACCGCTCTACAAACCCTCCCGCCTCACCCGCATGCTGACAGACAAGCTGTCGCAGATCGATCCAGGGCTGGGCGTGGAGGCAATGCTACTGGAGGCAGAAGAAATCGCCCCGCTCATCTCCAGCCAGCCCGGTCTTGATGCGGCACCGGATGCGGAGGATTTGACGGAAACGCTCGACACCGTCACCAACCACCTTGGCCCAGAAAAGCTTTGGTCTCCTGTTGCGGTGCCGAGCCATATTCCGGAACGTGCCGTCAAGCCTGGAAAGGCTAAATTGGCGCGAGTGGACTGGTCCAAACCACCGGGACCCAGACCAGTGCGCCTATTGGTTCCCCCTGAGCCGATCGATGCGATCGCGCCGGTTCCCGACGATCCCCCCATCCGGTTCCGCTGGCGCGGTGCGTTGCACAGCGTGCGGGCAGCGAGCCTGCCAGAACGGATTGCCGCCGAATGGTGGCGACGCCGTGATCCCGAGGAAAAATTCCGCGACTATTATCACGTGGAAGATGAGCACGGAGCTAGGTTCTGGCTGTTCCGCACCTCCCTGCCGGGAGAGACCGAGCAGGTGCGCTGGTATCTGCACGGATTGTTCGGATGATGTTCTGGGAGACGCAGGCGGCCTCCGCCTTCTCATTCCTGCGCGGAGCAAGCCAAGCGGAAGAGTTAGTGCAGACCGCCCAGGCGCTGGGCTTGGCAGGCATTGCGATAGCGGACATCAACACGGTGGCTGGGCAGGTCCGCGCCCATACGGCGGCAAAAAAGGCGAAATTGCCTTTCATCCCGGCATCCAGACTGGTCTTTGCCGACGGAACACCAGATGTAACGTGCTACCCAACCGACCGGCAGGCCTGGGGGCGACTGTGCCGGTTACTCAGCATTGGCAAAAGCCGTGCGCCAAAGGGGGAATGCCTTCTCACCCTCAGCGACCTCCTGTCGCACGCCCAAGGGCTGGCGGTTCTGGTGCATGAAGGGGCAGAGGCGGGGCTGAATGACCTGTCGGATAGTTTCCGCCGCCGGATCTGGCTGGCCACCACCCGGCAATACGGGGCGCATGATGCCCGCAAGCAGGCGCTAAGAGCGGAACTTGCGCGTCATTATCGCCTGCCACTGCTCGCCACCAATGACGTGCTCTACCACGCCCCATCCCGGCGCCGACTGCTGGATGTCATGACCTGCATCAGGCTTGGCACGACGCTGGAGCACGCAGGGCAGGCTTTGCTGCCCAATGGCGAACGGCATCTCAAATCACCGAAAGAAATGGCACGGCTGTTTCGTGATTATCCACATGCAGTGGAATCATCCGCCAATCTGGCCAGTCTTTGCGGATTTTCATTGAGCCAAATTTCGTACGAATACCCGGACGAACCGATCCCGCCCCATATGACAGCGGATGAACATTTGGCATCACTGACTTGGTCGGGTGCGGAACAGCGCTATCCCGAAGGTATCCCGCAGAAGGTAAGAGAGGCGGTCGCTACGGAACTCGCGATGATCGCGCAACTGCGTTACGCGCCCTATTTCCTGACAGTGCACGACATCGTCCGCTACGCCCGCTCACGGGAGATTCTATGTCAGGGACGCGGCTCGGCGGCGAACTCGGCGGTTTGCTTCTGCCTTGGCATCACAGCGGTCGATCCGACCGAGATTGATCTGCTATTTGCGCGCTTCGTCTCGGCCGAGCGACAGGAGCCGCCGGATATCGACGTCGATTTCGAGCATGAGCGGCGCGAGGAGGTGATCCAATATATCTACCAGCGCTATGGCACACATCGCGCTGGCATCGCCGCGACCGTCATCCATTACCGCCCGAAAATGGCGATCCGGGATGTCGGCAAGGTGATGGGACTGGATGAGGACGCGATTGCCGCCTTGTCTGCCCAATCCTGGCACAGCGGGCAGACACTCTGGCCGGAGGAGCGACTACGCGAGATCGGGCTGGATCCGGACAGTCCGGTGGTACGGCGTTCACTCGAAATGGCACGCGAGTTGGTCGGATTTCCGCGCCATCTCTCTCAGCATGTCGGCGGCTTCGTGCTCACCCGCGGGCGGCTGGACGAAACGGTGCCGATCGGTCCCGCAACGATGCCTGGGCGGTTTTTCATCGAATGGGACAAGGACGATATTGACGAACTGGGCATCATGAAGGTCGATGTCCTGGCGCTCGGCATGCTGTCCTGCATCCATCGGGCCTTCGACCTGCTGAGGGCACGCGGCATCCTCATTCGCGATCTGGCGGATGTGCCGCGCGAAGATGCTCTGGTCTACCGGATGCTCAGCCGTGCGGACTCGCTGGGGGTGTTCCAGGTAGAAAGTCGGGCGCAGATGAACATGCTGCCACGCCTCAAGCCCGTTCGTTTCTATGATCTGGTGATCGAGGTGGCGATTGTCCGCCCTGGCCCGATCCAAGGAGACATGGTGCACCCTTATCTGCGCCGACGTCAGGGGCGCGAGGAGATCAGCTTCCCCTCTCCAGCCTCGGAACACGGCCCTCCGGACGAGTTGGAGCGCGTGCTGGGCAAGACGCTGGGAGTTCCATTGTTCCAGGAACAGGCAATGCGGATCGCCATCGAAGCCGCACGTTTCTCACCAGAGGAAGCAAATGCGTTGCGGCGCTCAATGGCGACGTTTCGCAACGTGGGAACCATCCAGACATTCTTCGCCAAGATGGTCAATGGGATGGTCGCGCGTGGTTACGAGCGGGATTTTGCCGAGCGTTGCTTCCGTCAGATCGAGGGTTTCGGCACCTATGGGTTCCCGGAGAGCCATGCGGCAAGCTTCGCGCTGCTGGTCTACGTCTCGGCCTGGCTGAAATGCCACCATCCGGCGGTGTTCGCCTGCGCTTTACTCAATGCACAGCCGATGGGATTCTACGCGCCTGCCCAGATCGTATCTGACGCGCGAACGCATGGCGTTTCGGTGCGAGGAGCGGACGTCAACGGCTCAGGCTGGGACTGCCATCTGGAAGCTGATGGCACGTTGATATTGGGATTTCGGCAGATTGATGGATTTCGGCAGGATTGGGCCGAAAAGCTGCTGGCTGCACGACCGTTCAAGAATTTCGCCGAATTAGCTGATGCCGACGTGCCGCACGCGGCACTGCTTGCCCTGGCAGAAGCCGACGGGATGCGCAGCCTCGGTGTTGATCGCCGCGCAGCGCTTTGGCTGGTGCGCGGGCTAGATGCCACCCCTGCCCTGCCATTACTGCGCGGTTTACCAAAGCGCATAAGCAAGGCCCGGCTGCCATCAATGACGTTGCCGGAACATGTCGCAGCCGATTATCGCAGCATCGGGCTGTCGCTCAAGGCACACCCGCTGCGTTTCCTGCGCGCTCAATTGGCCAATGAAGGCATTGCCAGTTGCGCCGAAGCATCGGTGTTGCCAGATGGTGCGCGCTGCTTCGTTGTCGGCATCGTTCTGGTCCGCCAGCGGCCCGGAAGCGCACGCGGCGTGGTGTTCGCGACCATTGAGGACGAGACTGGCACTGCCAATGTAGTGGTTTGGCCCGCAACACTGGAAACGTATCGCAGCATTGTGCTCGGGGCTGCCGTGCTCGGCGTTCGAGGACACATCCAGCGTTCGCCCGAAGGTGTTGTTCACTTTGTGGCCGAAAGCCTGGAAAACCGATCCGCTATGCTTCGCGCGATGGAAGCCGTCGGCACACCAGCCCGTGCAGACGAACTGCCTCGTTCGCGCGACTTTAGATAAGCACTGACCTGACAGCACCGAGCACGACCCGCAGTTGATATTAAGACTTCGTAGGAGTTCCGCTCGGCAAAGACGCAGCTACCGTGGGGACGACTGTGCCAGTTGCAGGCGGGATAACGGGAATTCCGTTGATCGCTCCGCAAGCAGCGTTGACGATGGCAGTTGCGGTGCCTGTTGCAACCACGGGAGCCCCAGCCGCATTTGCAACTGAAACGACCAACGGACCAGCGGGCGTGGCAACGGCGCAAAACAGTCTAGCATCTTGCACAGCGACGGCATTGGCCGTCTGCACGTCACTTGCAATCTGGGCATTCTGCGCTGCAGTGCAGGCACCAAGCCCAGCAGCAAGACCGAAAGCCAGAAGAACCCCAAGCAAAGGCGAAGATGACGTGGAACCTGGGACGGATTGTAGATTGCGAGCTGATCCAACGTTCATCGCCAACATGTCAAGCAAACGTCGCGCCGGATACCAGGGGCTGCCAGTAGCAGGTTGCGGAAGAATTGCGGCGAGAACTGCGGACACAGCCACGACCAACGGAACATAAACAACAAATGGTGCCAGACCGGTTCCCGATAGGGCAGCGACCAAGGCTGGGATCGGATTGGGTTCCATATTAGATTACTCCTTGCTGTTGCTGACGAAGACCCTTTTCAAACAGCGCCGCTTCGGCATCCCGACGCGCAAGGAGGCCATCGAGCCCCCTTCCCTGCCAGAGACGCTTCATTGAACGGATCAAATCCGGGATCGGGTTGAACTCCGCGGCCTGCATCGCATCGCGGATCTCACGCATCTCCAGACGATTGCCCGGAGATGTATCGGTCATGGAAGCTCCGCGGTTAAAGACCAACGAAACCAGAGCGCCGAAGCTATCAGGCGATAGCTGATCAGTGTTCTGAAATGCTTGAGCCGTCAGGGCGCTGGCTCTCGGAATGTCGGTCTCCTCGAACACCCGCTTTGCGAGGCCCCAAGGGATTATGATGTCCTGCGCCGCTGCAAGAAGAACATGCGCCGATGCGCCGGTTCGACCGGCGTAGGATTGCAGCCGGATCTGAATTGCCGGGGAAACAGCCAACCAATCGGTTGCGATCTGAGCAGTGTTTGCATACCCGAGGTCATAGCCAATTCCGATGGTCAACCCCGAAGCGCCACCGGGCCAAACTGGCCGAGAATTATAGGTGCCTGCTCCGCCGACCTCATAATACTCTATCAAGCTCAAGGATGTAACTGACGGCACCGGCGCGCTCATCGTTCGCTCCCCACCAGACGATCAAGCGCCGACAACACAGCGCGAACATTGCTGTCGATTGCCTGTAGCCTTTCTTGAACGGCAAGGATTTCGCGCACTGTCGCGAACTTACGATCAGCTTCTTTCCCATGCTCAACCACCATCGAAAGAATTCTGTCCTCACGGATGGTGTGAGACGACTGGCATTCGCGGATTTTCGCGTCCGTCACATGCTCGACCGACGCGATCCGAGCGAGAGTGGTCTGCTCAATTGCCTGAATCCGCGCCTGGGTCGTGGCGTCCACCGCCGTAATCCGACCGTCGATTCCATCAATTCTGGCGAGCAACCGCTTGAGCAGGATGGAGATCACGCCGAAGAGCAGTGCCCCGGTCGACGTGATAGCAGCAGTCAAAAAGTCAGGGGGCACGTTGTTCTCCTGCCAAGAAGATTCGGTCAGAGAGATAGCTTGAGGACGGCCCCGGCACCGGCAGTGCCGCCAGTTGCAATGCTGGTGCTACCACCGGCCGAACCGGAAACGTTCCAAGTGGAGACTGTGTAGGAGGGGGTCAGGAGGTTCAGAACTTGTACAGAGCCAGAGGCTCCTCCGTTACCGCCCACCCCGCCCTTGCCAGTTCCGCTCCCAGAACCACCCGGTCCACCGTTTCCGCCTGACACATCAAGGGCATTGGCTAAGGTGTTGCCGAGCAGCGTCTCATTGATCAGGTAGATTAGTCCACCACCGCCGCCGCCGCCGCCGCCACCACCAGCGGCGTTGCCAGAAGTTGCCGACGCACCATTGCCACCAATTCCACCTTTGGCTTGGATCAGGCTCGAATTGGTGTTGTTGCCTCGCTGAATGACTCTGGCAAACAGCGCGATGGTTCCGCCGAACGAACCGCCGGAGCCGCCGCCGCCGCCTGCATTGGTCCCGTCTCCCCCGCCGCCACCACCGCCACCGCCCAAAAGACCAGCGGCGAGGCCCGAGGTGCTCGCTGTTGTATAGAAGGTGATGGTTGGTGTGTTGAGCGGCATCTGGACCGACTGGGTCCCACCAGAGCCCGCGGAACCGCCAGCACCGGAGGAATTCCCTCCATTGCCGCCGCTTCCGCCATTCCCACCATTGCCGTAAGTGCTGGACCCACCTGCGCTACCTGTTCCACCGGTGCCCGAACTTCCGCTGCCGCCAGTGCCGCCGGTTGTTGGAGACACGCCAACAGTTCGCATTGCGATGCCACCTGGCCCAAATGCTCCGGTGCTGCCGGCGGCAGTCACACCGTTTGCGCCATTTGCAACGATTGCCCCTGGCGCGGCTGCCGAAAGATCCAATGTACCGTAGACGAACATCCGCCATCCATTTGTGTTGATCGCGCCTGTTCCAGAAATGGTAAGATTCGCGTAGTGGATATCGCGAGTTAACGTGGTCGTTCCGCTGCTGATCGTAACCGACCCATCTGCCCCTGTACCAAACAAGAGGCTCCCAGCGGACGCCGCATTGGCAACGCGCTGATCATTTCCGGACTGACAAACCCACCGAGAGCTTGCGGATTGATATTGGAATGCAACCTCAACCCCAACGGGGAGTGACAAGGGCGGGTTCAAGATTGACTGCCCGGATGCCGGAACGAAACTGAGGCTGGAGATAGGCAGCGTTGATGCCACCAGCAGCCATTGCCCATTCGAAGGCGCGGACGGCATTGTGATCGACCCACTTGACAGTGCGGTCGCTGGGGTTAGCTGAAGCGTAGAACAGCCGTTCGGGACAGTGATCGTAAACCCGTTGGACGGAGTTTGATTGACGTAACTGGCATCAGCCAATCCGCCAGCCAGGCTTGCAAAGCCATGGATCGTCGCATTGCCGGAGCCGTCATCGAGTGTGTTCAGTGTTCCGGAGATCTTTTGCCCGGTCACATTACCGGAGGCGTCAACACCAAATACGACAGTGCTTGGGTAGGTCGACAGGTCCCGCAACACAAATGCGTATCGTGAGACGGCCGATTTAAGCGCTGTATAGCCATCGTACCAAGCAGCAC
>CAITEF010000478.1 GCA_903891315.1 uncultured Rhodospirillales bacterium
GGCGCCACCCCCGCGCCCAACGCGCCCTCGAACCGGACCCGCATCCGGCGCGGCTTTTTCTGCGGCAGGGTTTGGGTGGCGAGCACATGCGTCACCTCACTGCGCCCCACCCCGAATGCCAACGCGCCCAATCCGCCATGCGTGCAGGTATGGCTGTCACCGCAGACGATCACACTGCCGGGCTGGGTGAGGCCGAGTTCCGGGCCGATGACGTGGACAATGCCCTGCCCGTCCTGGTTGATGTCGTAAGCCTTCACACGGGCCAGCTTCGCCTCGTCACGCAGCAGGCGCAGAAGGCGGGTGCCACCCGCGTAGGTCTCTTCCGTCCGCCCCGGCTCGGAGGACACACCATGATCAGGTGTCGCCACCGTCAGTTCGGGATTGCGGACGCGATAACCCCGCGCGCGGATATCGGCGAGCACCTTCCCACCGCTGAGGTCGTGCAAAATATGGCGGTCGACATGCAGAAGCGCGGTGCCGCCCCCGAGATCGGCGACGACATGGCTGTTCCACACTTTGTCGAACAGACTGGACCCCGCCATTGCCGCCCTCCCCTGGGGCGCGGTGCATTGACCGCGTGCCGCAGAGTGGGCAACGCTATCGCTGAGTGTCAACACTATGCGAGAATATGTTTGCAGGTCCGCGAGAGGCCGCCGCTGGGGAGCAGAAAGTGCCAACACTTTTGGACAAGATCTGGGCCGAGCACACGATCCGTGATCTCGCGGATGGCCGGACCTTGCTGCGGATCGACCGCCATCTGATCCATGACGGCAGCAGCCGGCAGGCGTTTGACACTTTGCGGCAAAAAGGGTGGCGGTTTCGCAATCTGGAGCAGAATCTGGCCGTGGTGGACCACATCATCTCCACCCTGCCCGACCGCACCGGAGAATCGCATCCCCCCGGTCGCGAGCGCATCCATGCTCTGCGGCAGAATGCGCGGGATTTCGACGTGCCGTTTTTCGACACTGACAGCCCACGCCAGGGCATCGTGCACGTCATCGCCCCCGAACTCGGCTTCACCCTGCCAGGCACCACCGTCGTCTGCGGCGACAGCCATACCGCAACGAACGGGGCACTCGGCGCACTGGCTTGGGGGATCGGCACCACGGAGGTGATGCATGTCATGGCGACGCAAGCCTTGCTGACGCGCAAGCCAAAGCGGATGCGGGCGAGCTTTACCGGCCGGGTTCAGCCCGGGGTGTACGCCAAAGACCTCATCCTCGCCTTCATCCGCCAGAACGGCGTCACGGCGGGCAAAGGATATGCGGTGGAATATGCCGGGCCGGTGATCTCGGCCCTCGGCATGGAAGCGCGGATGACGATCTGCAACATGTCCATTGAGTTCGGCGCAAGGATGGGTTTGATCGGGGTGGATGAAACCACCATCGCCTATGTCGATGGCCGCCAATGGGCGCCCAAAGGCGAGATGTGGGACCAAGCGGTGGCGCATTGGCGCACCCTGCACAGCGACGATGATGCGGCTTTCGACCTGGAAGTCGCCCTCGATTGCAGCAATATCGGCCCGCAGGTGAGTTGGGGCACCAAGCCTGAAGACATGATCAATGTCGATGACCGCGTGCCGGAACCCGGCGACGACGCCGCCCGTCGCAGTCTTGCCTATATGGGCCTCGCGCCCGGACAAACGCTGGAGGGCGTGCCGATTGATTATGCCTTCATCGGCTCCTGCACCAACAGCCGCCTCTCCGACCTCCAGGAAGCGGCACGCGTGATCCGTGGGCGCAAGGTCGCGCCGGGCGTGACCGCTTTGGCGGTGCCTGGATCGATGACGGTCAAGGCCGAGGCCGAGGCAATCGGACTGGATCGCGTGTTCATCGAAGCCGGGTTCGAATGGCGCAATGCAGGGTGTTCGATGTGCGTGGCCTCCAATGGCGACCGAGTTCTGCCGGGACGACGTTCAATCTCGACCACCAACCGCAATTTCGAGGACCGCCAAGGCCCCGGAAGCCGCACCCATTTGGCAAGCCCGGCCTCGGTGGCAGCGGCGGCGGTGAGCGGCCACATCACAGATGTCCGCAAACTGCTGCGACACTGAGGAAGGACGAACACCATGCAAGCCTTCACAGTGCTCCACGGCGTCGCCGCCCCGATGCCAATCGACAATATCGACACGGACGCGATCTCGCCGATGGCGGCGGGCCGATCCACCTCGGTCGATCTGGGGGCGATGCTGTTCAACAATGCACGCTACAACGAGGATGGCAGCGAGAAGCCAGACTTCGTGCTCAATCAGCCCCGGTTTCGGCGCAGCGTCATTCTGGTCGCCGGGCAGAATTTCGGGTTTGGCAGTTCGCGGGAGCGGGCGGTGTGGGCGCTGATGAAATTCGGCATCCGCGCGGTGATCGCGCCCAGCTTCGCCGATATCTTCTACGACAACGCCTTCCAGAACGGCCTGCTGCCGGTGGTGCAATCCGCCGAACGCTGTGCGGCGATCACTGAATTTCTGCAGTCCGCCACTGCGCCTGTGGCGACGGTGGATTTGGAGCGCTGCATCGTTCTGGCCGCAGGCATCGAGACGCCGTTCTCCGTCCCGGCTGAACGGCGTTTGGCCCTGCTGGAGGGGTTGGAAGAGATCGACGTTATCCTGCGCATGGCGCCGGATAACGACGGCTTCGAGGCCGCAGATCGCAAGACGCGGCCTTGGATTTATAGCGTCACGACATGATCACGCGAAGGAAACGGTGCAAGCTTGCGGCAGGCACGACAGGGTCTATAGTTCTTGAAAACAATACGCCCGCGTCACGCAAGCGCGGCATCGAGGAAATCGATATGGCGAATGCCCGTCAAAATTTGGTAACGCGCTTTTTCTGCACATTGCTTGTTCTGGCGTTCCTGCCGTGGATGGCAGCGCAGGCAGCGAATTTTCCCGAGCGCACGGTTCGTCTCGTGGTCGGCATCGCACCTGGCGGTGCCACGGACGCGGTGGCGCGGGTCCTGGCGCAGAAGCTCTCGGATGTTTGGGGTCAGGCGGTCATTGTGGAGAACCGCACTGGCGGTGAGGGCACAATTGCGTCCAACACCGTCGCGCATGCCGCCCCGGATGGGCACACCTTGTTGCTGGTGACCACGAATTTCACCCTCACGCCCAATCAGTTCAAGGTGGCCTTCGACGCCGAGAAGAGCTTCGCGCCGATCACCACGCTGGGCCAGACGCCGGAATTGCTGATCGTCAACCCGGCCACACTGCCAGTGAATTCGCTGGCCGAGTTGATCGCCTTGGCGCGGGCCAAGCCCGGCACAATCAATTTCGGCACGGGTGGCACCAGCAGCCCAACCTACATGATCACCAAGCTGATGATGAAGGCGACCGGCATCGAGATGGTCAATGTCAGCTATCACGGCATGGGCCCTGCCCTGGTCGCGCTGCTTGGCGGCGAAGTGCAGATGATGTTCGGGGCGGCGTCTGACAGTGCCGAGCATATCAAATCCGGCAAGCTGCGCGCGATTGCGGTCTCGACCGCCAAACGCACCCCGCAAATGCCCGATGTGCCCTCCGTCGCCGAAGCAGCGAACATTCCGGGCTTCGACGCCACGGCTTGGTATGGGCTGCTCGCGCCAGCGGGCACGCCGCCGGCAGTGATCGCCAAGCTGCATGACGATGTGGTCGCCGTGCTGGCCGATCCCGCGATTGCCAAACGCCTGCAAAACGAAGGCTTCCTGGTACAGACCAACACGCCCGCTGAATTCGGTGCCTTCATCCACGCCGACCTCGCGAAATGGGCTGAGATCTACAAGGATTTCAAAACGCAATGATCCGCGCCTTCCGTCATAACCCCAAGGACTCCATTGCCGGTGTGGTGTTTTTTGGCATCGGTGCGGGTGCCTACGTTCTGTCGCACGACTACGATATCGGCACCGCGACCAATATGGGCCCCGGTTATTTCCCCGCCATGCTCAGCATCGCCTTGATGGTGGTCGGCGTGGCTTCCTTCGCCCGCAGCCTGCGCGGGCAGTCCGAGCCGATCACGTTCGTACATATTCTGCCGCTGGTCCAGATCGTCGCAGGCGTGATCGCGTTCTCCGTTCTCATCGAGCGCACCGGGTTGGTTGCTTCCGTGTTCGCGCTGATTGCGTTCGTTTGCGCCAACCGCGTGCTGACGCGTCCGGTCGAAGTTCTGGTGACGTTTGTTGTGCTCGCTTGGGCCTCGGTGATGCTGTTCGTCAGGGTGCTGAACCTGCCGATCACGGCCTTCTGAGGTCGGAACAGATGGAACTCCTCCACAACCTCGCCCTCGGCTTCGGCATCGCCGTGACCTCCGCAAACCTGCTTTATTGCCTCGCGGGCGCGACCCTCGGCACGCTGGTGGGCGTGCTGCCGGGCCTGAACCCGATCCTCGCCATCACCATGCTGTTGCCGTTGACGTTCAAACTGCCTGCGACCAGTGCGTTGATCATGCTCACCGGCATCTATTACGGCGCACATCACGCCGGATCGACCACCGCGATTATGCTCAACATGCCCGGGGAGCCGTCTTCGCTGGTGATCTGTTTCGACGGCCATCCGATGGCGCGCAAGGGTCGCGCCGGGGCCGCCTTGTTCATCTCCGCGATCGGCTCGTTCTTTGCCGGATGCGTGTGCGTGTTGATCATCGCGTTGTTCTCGCCGGTGCTGGCCTCGGCTGCGCTGTCGTTCCAGGCACCGGAATATGCAGCAGCCATTGTGCTCGCCCTCGTCGCGATCTCCTCGCTGGCCACACGCTCGCTGATCTCGACGCTGGGCATGGCATTGCTGGGATTGCTACTCGGCACCATCGGATCGGACATCAATTCCGGCGTCATCCGGTTCTCCTTCGGCATTGATCAACTGGCCGACCGGCTGGATTTCGTCGCCGTCGCCGTCGGCCTGTTCGCGATTGCCGAGATTGCCCACCGCCTGGGCTCGCCCGAGCGGACCACCATTGTGCAGACCAAGGTTGAGAGCCTGCTGCCGACCCGCGCCGAGTTTAGCGCGTCCTGCAAACCGATCCTGCGTGGCACCACGCTGGGGGCGGCGTTCGGCATTCTGCCCGGCCTCGGGCCACTGGTCAGTTCCTTCGCGTCCTACGCGTTGGAGAAGCGACTGGCGAAGGATCCATCGCGCTTCGGCAATGGGGCCATCGAGGGTGTGGCTGGTCCTGAATCGGCCAACAATGCGGCGGCCTTCACCCATTTCATCCCGATGCTCAGCCTGGGTATCCCTGCCGGGGCCACGATGGCGTTGATCCTGGGAGCGCTGATGATCCAAGGAATCACGCCGGGGCCACAGATTCTTACCGAGCATCCGGATCTGTTCTGGGGTCTGGTGGCCAGCATGTGGATCGGCAATCTGATGTTGCTGGTGCTCAATTTGCCGTTGGTCGGCATCTGGATCCGATTGCTGGCGATCCCGTATCGGCTGCTCTACCCGATGATCCTCGTGTTCTGCTGCATCGGCGTCTACAGCATGGGCAATTCGGCTTTCGATGTCGGACTCGCCGCTGCCATTGGCTGCCTGGGCTACGGGATGCGCCTGATCGGCTGCCCACCCGCGCCGTTGCTGCTGGGGTTGGTGCTCGGGCCGATCCTGGAAGAGAATCTGCGACGCGCCTTGCTGATCTCGCGCGGTGATCCGACGATCTTTCTGACGCGTCCGATCAGCCTGTCGATCCTGCTGCTGACCGTGGGCATTCTGGTGCTGTTTGCGATGCCCCAATTGCGGGGACGCAAATGACGGGATCAGCTTCCGGCCAATGCCGCCATCAAGCTTTCCAGATTCACCGCACGGTCAAGCGCATCGATCTCGGCCATCGCGGCTTCGGCCTGGGAGTGCGTCAGCACGCCCTCGGCCATATCGTGGAATTTGCGCGCGAGGGTCGCGTCATCAATGCGGTTGGCCGGATGTCCCGGCGGCTGGCGGTGCCTGCGCTCGATGACGCGACCATCGCGCAGTTCGACGACCACGGCGCCGCCAGCCGCGGGCCACAAGGCGGTCAGTTCCGCATCTTCCATGACGGTCATGCGCCCGATCATCGCCGCGACATCGGCGGAGGCGATCCGAGCGGCGGTGAATTGCCCCTCCCCGCAGGCGGCATCGAGCAATCCGACGGCGACGCAATAATGCACGGAATGGTCGGCGGTTTCCTTGTCCTTCGGCGCGAGCTTCTTCGGGTCGGCCGCCTTGCGCGCGGACACCGCGGGCAGACGCACGCGCACCGAGGCGATGTCGGCGGGCTCGACATGATCGATCAGCCGCAAATCGATGGCCGCTTGGATCGGGGCCATGGCACCGGCGACGGCGGAATAGGGCTTCATACAGGTCTCCATCAGGCGGAAGCGCTGCCCGAGCGGTGCCACCAGCGCGTCGAAATCAACACCGCCCGCCACTGCCTTCCCCCATCCGGCGACACCTTCGAAAATCTCCGCCGGTCCGGTCAGCCCGGCCATCGCCAGCAACGCCGCCTCAACACCACCCTTGGCGATCTGCGCCTCGGCCACCGCCTTGCTCATCGGCAGGTCGCCGCGCTGCATCTGGGCGAGGGTGTTGTTCTGCGAGCCGGCCAGCGCGATGGCGTTCGCCGTGACATTGAGATCATCACTGAACAGACGCGCCGCGAGGGCCGCGGAAGAGAATTGTGCATTCGTCGCCGGATGCCAGCCACGCGCAGAAATGCCGGGGGATTCCACCACGTCACAAAGCCGCAGGTGAATCTCGTAGGCGGCGACCAAAGCAGCAATCAATTCCCGACCGCCGCGCCCGGCACGCTGCGCCACCGCGAGCCCCGCCGCCAGATTGCCGCTCGGATGCGCGGAATCCAGGCCGAAATAATAGTCGTTCTGATCGAGATAGCGCAGCAACGTGCCGTTGTAGAGCGTGGCCAACGTGCAGGAGGTTCGTCCGCCGCCGATCAGCCCCGACTCTGGTGTGCCGCCGAGGTCTCGCACCATGTGGCCGACAATTTGAGCGGGCCGTCCGTGCACACCGCCGAGCGCGCAGGCCAGTGTGTCCAGGATCAGACGCTTGGTCTCGCGCACCACCTCATGCGGCAGGTCTTCGAACCGCACGCTGTGCGTCAGTGCTGCCAGACCGTTTCGAACCAAGCCCGTCATCCTCTCGTCCTCCCGCTTTTGCGTTCCAGTCTATCCCGCGTCCAGGATGGCGCGCCATGAGCCTCAGCCTTGGCATTGCCGAACGCCTGCTCACAATCAGCGCCGAGACGATCCCGGCCGATGTCGCGCGTGAAGCCACCATCGCCGTCTTCGACACGGTCGCCGTCACGCTGGCCGGAGCCGCCGAGCCAGCCTGTCTTGCTGCTGCAAAGCTTGCCGCACCCGGCGATGCGACGTTGTTCGGGCGCACCGGTCGCGTTCATCCCGCTGATGCCGCGGAGATCAACGGCATCGCTGCGCATATCCTTGATTTCGATTGCGTGGCCGACACCATGGCGGGCCACCCGATGGTGCAACTGGTCCCGGCCCTGTTCGCGCTGGGAGAAAGCCTCGATTGCACCGGCCAGCAATTCGTTGCTGCCACCGTCGCAGGCCTTGAAACCCAGGCGCGTATCGCCAAAGGAATTGCCCCGCCGCTGGGCAGCGCGGGATGGTTCAGCACCTCGGTGCTGGGCATGCTCGGCACAGCGGCGGGCTGTGCGCATCTGCTCGGCCTCGACGTGGCAAAGACGGCACATGCGCTGGGGCTTGCCGCCAATTGCGCATCCGGCCTGCTCGGCAATGCCGGTTCCGGCGCCAAGTCGCTCGCGGCCGGACACGCCGCACGCTGCGGCATGCGTGCCGCCCAGTTTGCCGCCGCCGGAATCACCGCGGCCCCGGACGTGTTCGAACATCGGCAGGGATTTTTGGCGGCGTTCAATCCAACTGGCACCAGCGATCCCGCAGCGATCCTGGCTGATTGGGGCCAGCCGTTCGACGTCGCAGAGCCCGGGCTGTGGATCAAGCAATACCCGTGTTGCGGCATCGCGCACGCCCCGATTGATCTGCTGCTCGCATTGAAAGCCGAGCACGGGATTGGCGTGGCCGATGTCTCCGGCATCACGATCCGCCTGCATCCGCAGCGCCTCGCCCATGTCAACCGGCCGCGACCGCAAACGCCCACCGAGGCCGCCTTCAGCATTCAATATTGCCTGGCCCGCACGCTGGTGACCGGAGCGCCAAGATTGGAGGATTTCACGCCGGACGCCTTCTCGCCCCCCGCCATCACGGAGACGATGCGCCGCGTGACGACGTCCATCGACCCCATGATGGACGCGGCCAGCACACACTATGGCGAGCAATTCGGCGCCAGCCTGACGGTTGCCACCTGTGACGGCCATCGTTTCTCCGCCAGCGCCATCGCACCACTCGGCCACAGCCCGCGCAATCCGCTGCCCGCCGCCACGCTTGAGGCGAAATTCCACAACTGCGCCTCGCGCGTGCTCAGACCATCCGCCGCCGCGGCGCTGGCCGATGCATTGCAGGATCTGCCGAACGCACGCAGCCTGCGCGAAATCACCGCCTTGGCGGGAGGCGCCTAGTGGATCACCCCCGTCTTGCGCAGTTCCGTCCATTTGGCGATGTCGCGGCTGATGAAGGCGGCGAACTCGGAAGATGGTCCGCCATCCACCTGGAAGCTTTGCGCGGCCAGCTTTGCCTGCACATCCGGCGACCGCAAAGCCTCCGCCATGTCGTCATGCAGACGCGCCACCACCTCGCGCGGTGTGCCGCCAGTGGTCAGCGCGCCATACCAGGCGGTCTCGGCGCCCAGCAATTCCGCAATCTCGGGCGAGGCGGCACCGAATGCCTCCAGCACCGTGGGGATCTCTGGGGCCAAAGGCGAGCGCCTGCTGCCGCTCACCGCCAAGGCGCGCAGTTTGCCGGCCTTGGACTGCGCCAACGCCTCGGCCATCGTGGCGAAGGTCAGCTGCACCTCACCGCCGAGCAACGAGGTGAATGCCGGGCCGCTGCCCTGGAAGCTCACATTGACCATCTCAGTGCCGGTTGCTTGCATGAACAGGGCCATGTTCAGGAAGCCCGGTGTGTAGGTTCCGGCCGAGCCGAAATTGATGGCTTTCGGGCGGCTCTTGGCCACCGCGATCAGTTCCTTCACCGAAGAGACCGGCAGCACATTGGGGTTCACCACGAGCAATTCGGGCGTCGAGCCCAGCCGCATGATCGGCTCGAATCCTTTGATCGGGTCGTAGCTGAGCTTGTACTGCGAATCACTGGGCGCAACCGTGTGGGCGGTCAGCACGACGATGACCGTATAGCCATCCGGTGCGGCGCGGGCGACCAGTCCCTCAGCCACCGTCCCGTTCCCGCCGGGCCGGTTTTCAACCACGACCGACTGTCCCCATTTCTCACCCAGTTTCTGCGCCAGGATCCGCGCCAGCAGGTCGGTGAGCCCGCCGGGCGCATACGGCACCACGAAATGCACGGTGCGATCCGGGAAATCGGCGCGTGCCGGACTTACCCAACACAATGCCAAGGCCAGAACTGCCAGCAGCCAGTGTCTACGCCGTTTCATGTTTCCCCCCTTACTGACGACCCAACAACGATGGAGGACTTCCCATGGACCTGCAACTGACCGACCGCACCGCCCTTGTCACCGGTGCCAGCCAAGGCATCGGTCGTGCAATCGCCATCGGCCTTGCCGCCGAGGGCGTGCGGGTCGCGGCCGTGGCGCGCCGCATTGAATTGCTGCAAACCCTCTCCGACGAGATCACGGCCAAGGGTGGTATCGCACCCGCGTTGATCGACGCTGATCTCTATCCCGAATCCGCCCCCAAGGAAATCGCCAACCGTGCCTTGGCGGCCCTTGGTCGCGTCGACATCATCATCAACGCCGCCGGTGGCAGCCGTCCGCTGCCAATCGATGCGCCGAACGATGCTTGGTATGAGGGCATGACGCTGAACTTCTACCGCCTGCGCGAGATCACCCATGCGGTGCTGCCGTCGATGATCAAGAACGGCTATGGCCGCGTGATCAACATCACTGGCACCCGCGAACCCCGCAACCTCAACGCCGCGCACACCGCCAAGGCCGCCGTGCATGTCTGGTCAAAGGGGCTGTCGAAAATTGTCGCCGAGCACGGGATCACGGTGAACTGCATCCAGCCTGGGAAGATCCGCAGTGAGCAGATCGACAAGCGTTGGCCGACCGAAGAGGACCGCCGCAAATACGCCGCAGCCGAAATCCCGATGGGCCGCCTCGGCGAGCCTTACGAACTCGCCGCGCTGGCGACATTCTTGTCCTCGCCGGTGTCGGGGTATCTGACCGGCAACATCATCGCGTTTGACGGCGGCATCAAGATGTTCGCGTTCTGATCCCGCTGGAGCCCCTTCTTGCGTCATTGCTATGCAAGGCGGCGAAGCCGACGTGGCGATCCATCGAGCCCGACGCGGCATGGCAATGTAGTACCGCGCTTGCCTCGCAATGACAAAAAAGTCGTGGGGCGGATGCATCCCGCATCCGCCCCACATCCTCGCGATCAGATCGCCGCTTGCGTCACCAGCTTGGTGTTCAGATAGGCCTCAATCGCCTCGGTGCCGCCTTCGGAGCCATAGCCGCTGTCCTTGATGCCGCCGAACGGCACTTCCGGCAGGGCGATGCCGTGATGGTTGATCGACAACATGCCGACTTCAACGCGGGTGGACAGCGACATCACCGTCTTCTGCGACGACGTATAGGCGTAAGCCGCCAGGCCATAATCAAGACGGTTGGCCTCGGTGACCACGTCATCAAGCGTCGAAAAACGGGCGACCAGCGCCACCGGACCGAATGGCTCTTCGTTCATCGCCCGCATATCGGTGGTCATGCCGGTCAGCACGGTCGGCTCGAAGAAATTGCCGACATTGCCGATGCGCTTGCCGCCGGTGGCAATCGTCGCCCCCTTGGCCACCGCGTCGGCGATCAAGCCTTCCATCGCCGGGATGCGGCGCGCGTTGGCGAGTGGGCCCATCGTCACACCCTCATCAAGACCGTTGCCGACCTTGAGCTTCTGGGTGCGGGCGACGAGCTTCTCGACAAACGAATCATGCACCGCGTCCTGCACCAGGAAGCGGGTCGGTGCCACGCAAACCTGCCCGGCATTGCGGAACTTGTTGGCCGACAGAATGGCCGCCGCCGTGTCGAGATCGGCGTCGTCGAAAATCATCGCAGGCGCATGCCCGCCGAGTTCCATCGTCACCCGCTTCATATGCGCGCCCGCCAGCGCCGCCAGATGCTTGCCCACGGCGGTCGAGCCGGTGAAGGTCAGCTTGCGGATGATCGGATGCGGGATCAGATATTCGCTGATCGTGGCAGGAACACCGAAGACGAGGCTGATCACACCGGCGGGCACACCAGCATCAAGCCAGCACTGCACATAGGCGGCGAGCGAGGCCGGGGTTTCTTCCGGGCCTTTGACGATGATCGAGCAGCCAGCGGCCAGAGCGCCGCAGATCTTGCGGTTGGCCTGATTGATCGGGAAATTCCACGGGCAGAACGCGGCCACCGGTCCGACCGGTTCCTTGATCACCAATTGCTGGATGTTCTCCGCGCGCGACGGCACCACACGCCCATACGCGCGGCGGGCTTCCTCGGCGAACCATTCGATGATGTCGGCGGAGAACGCCGTCTCCACCTTGGCTTCACCGAACGGCTTGCCCTGCTCCATCGTCATCAGCCGGGCGACATCGTCCACGCGGCTGCGCAGGATTTCCGCGGCCTTGCGCATGATCTTGCTGCGGTCATAGGCCGACATTTTCTTCCACAGGCCGAAGCCCTTCTGGGCGGCGGCAAGCGCACGGTCGAGATCGGGAATATCGGCATGCGCCACGGTGCCGTTCACGTCGCCGGTCGCCGGGTTGAGCACGTTGAGGGTTTTGCCCGACTGGCTGGGGCCCCATGCGCCGTCGATAAGAAGCTGAACCGCAGGATACATCTTGATCTCTCCCGAATTTGCATTGCCCGAATTGGCATTGGATGCCGCAGCACCATGACATCGCTATCATGCGCGGCGACGGCGCGTCGGTCGAGAGCGTGCGTCGCAGCACGGCACTTCGGAATTCATGCGCCCGCTGAATTGGGCCATTCACGCAAAATTCAGCCCCGCCACCAAAATTGGGTTTGAATTGTGTGACATTAACGTTGCATAACAGAGATCTTGCAATTTGGTTCACTATGGACGGTCAGCATGTTCCAATTCAAGCGCCTAGCCCGATTTGCCGCCCTGCTGATGACGACGTCGATGCTCGCCGCCACTTCGGCGCGGGCAGCGCCGGTGGTTTGGACACTCAGCTCTCTGACCTTGGACAATGGCGGCGTACTGAGCGGGTCGTTCGTCTACGACGCTGCCGCTGGCATCTACAGCAATGTCAATCTGTCACTGACGAAAGACCTGAACAACAGCGCGGTCACGTTCACCGTGGTGGATACCACCGCGTACTACTTGGATAACCGGGACCTGACGGTTCTGCTGCCGGGTGCCAACGTGAACAGTTTGATTGGTACTGAGGCGCTTTATCTCGGCTTCGACACCGCCCTGACCGATGTCGGCGGCATCGTCACCGAAACCCATGTCGCGGAGACCGACGATTACGGTGCGGTGGTTTACGCGTGCCAAGAAGCGAATTGTTCCTCCAACGGCACAGCCTATTCCTACCAAGTCCCCGGGACGGTATCATATTACGGAGTCCCCGAACCGGCCAGCATGGCGCTGTTCGGCCTCGCGATCACCGGCCTCGCCCGCGCGCGTCGTCGCCGGATCGGCTGACGCCAGCCTGTCTGGGCAATTCGTGCGTCCATCACCAAAAGCGGCGGCAGCCTCGGTTGCCGCCGCTTTTTTGACATCTGGGGGAGTATCCAGGGGCGATGAGTTTGGCTTGAAACTGGTCCAGCCTCAAACCGTCATTGGAGGCGAAGCGCGGCAATCCACCGCGATGCCGCCAACCCAGCGGCGGATTGCTGCGCTTCGCTTGCAATTGACGAGTTGGTATTGGGCGACCCCAAATCTCTCCACCTCTCGCCCGCCGCAAGCGCAACAGAACTGTCACCCCGAAGCCCGCGGATCGTGATACGCAGCGCATGAATGCGGAGTCTGGTGAATGCAAAAGCGGAACGTATTGCTGATTGTGGTCGACCAATGGCGGGCGGACTGCATGTCCTATCTAGGCACCCCGCATCTCAAAACGCCGCATCTCGACCGGCTGTGCCGCATGGGCGTCACCTTCCGCAACCACGTCACGGTCTGCGTGCCCTGCGGCCCGGCGCGGGCGTCGCTGCACACCGGCCAATATCTGATGAACCACCGTCAGGTGCAGAACTGGATTCCGCTCGACCGTCGCCATGTCACATTGCCCAAGGCAGTGCGCGCCCTCGGGCTCGACCCGGCGCTGATCGGCTACACCACCACCGCGCCGGACCCGCGCACCACGTCGCCCGCCGATCCGCGGCTTTCGCAGATGGGCGACGTGATGGATGGCTGGCGTCCGGTGGGCGATTTCGGTCCCGGTCATGACCATTATTTCGGCTGGCTCGCACAGCAGGGCTTCGAACTGCCCACCAATCGCGAAGACATTTGGCTGCCAGAGGGAATGAACGCTGTGCCGGGGGCCACGGATCGTCCCGCGCGAATTCCGGCCGAGCTGTCCGACTCTGCCTATTTCACCACCAAGGCGCTCGAATATCTCAAGGGCCGCGACGGCAAGCCGTTCTTCCTGCATCTGGGCTATTACCGCCCACACCCGCCTTTCGTGGCGAGTGCGCCCTATCACGCGATGTATCGCCCGGAAGACATGCCGCTTCCCGTGCGCTCTTCCTCCGCCGAGGCCGAAGCGGCACAGCATCCGCTGCTCGCGCATTATCTTCGCACCTCGCGTCAGAGCGGGTTCTTCCGCCGAGGCGAAGGCTTGTCGGCCGAGCTGACCGACGCCCAGGTCGCCCAGATGCGCGCGACCTATTACGGGATGATGAGCGAGGTCGATGATCAGCTCGGTCGGGTGTTCGCCTGGATGGATGCGGCGGATGCGTGGAAGGACACGCTGGTCATCTTCACCTCCGACCATGGAGAGCAACTCGGCGACCATTTCCTGCTCGGCAAAATCGCGTATTTCGATCAGAGCTTCCGGGTGCCGTTGGTCATCGTCGATCCGCATGCCGATGAGATGCGCGGCGTGGTGGTGGATCGTCCGACCGAGCATACCGATCTGCTGCCGACCATGGTCGAGTGGCTCGGCGGCCGCGCCCCCGATGCGGTGGACGGGCGCAGCCTGTTGCCGTTCCTGGCCGGTGACACGCCACCAGACTGGCGTGATGCGCTGCATTACGAGTTTGATTTCCGCAACACTTATCCGCACGACACCGAGGCCGCCCTCGGCGTCGGCATGGACGAGGCGGCATTGATGGTGGTGCAGGACGCGGATTGGAAATACGTCCATTTCACCGCCCTGCCCCCGCTGCTGTTCGATCTGCGCGCCGATCCCGGCCAGTTCACCAATCTGGCGCAGGACCCAGCGCACGCGCAGACCGTCCGGCATTATGCGCAAAAGGCGCTGTCATGGCGGATGCGGCACACCGATCGTGGGCTGACCCGCTACCGCACCTCGCCGGACGGTCTCGAATGGCGCGATGCCGATGGTGCGGCCCACCCGGTCACGATGCAGTTACTATCGTAATCGCACATGCAGCATGCGCTTGCTGAACCGCCACACCTAACCCATAAGACCGGCATGGAAGATCACGTGCAACCGTTGCTTTCCATCGACAATTTGCACGTCGATTTCGGCGGCGTCGAAGCTGTACGCGACCTGTCATTGACGCTTGAACGCGGCCAAACCTTGGGTGTGGTCGGCGAGAGCGGCAGTGGAAAATCGGCAAGCTGGCTGGCAGCTCTCGGACTGATCGGCACGCAGGCGTCCTGTTACGGGTCGGTGCGACTGCACGGGATGGAAATCCTCAACGCCGACAAACGGGTGCTCACGCAAGTGCGCGGCCGCCGCATTGCGATTGTCTTCCAGGATCCAACCTCGGCGCTGAACCCGCTGCGCAGCATCGGCTGGCAGATCAAGGAAGCATTGCGCCTGCATCGCGGTCTGTCCGGCCGACCGCTGCAACAAGAGACGGAGCGGTTGCTCACCCGCGTCGGCATCGCCGATGCCGCGCGGCGCAAAAACGCGTTGCCGCATGAAATGTCTGGCGGTCAGAACCAGCGCGTGATGATCGCCATGGCGCTGGCCGGCGAGCCGGAAATTCTGGTCGCCGACGAGCCCACCACCGCTCTCGATTCCACCATCCAGGCGCAGATCCTCGATCTGCTGCGCGACATCCAGCGGGAGACCGGGATGGCGCTGGTGCTGATCAGCCACGATCTGGCCGTCGTCTCAGAGGTCTGCGATCAGGTGGCCGTGATGTATGCCGGCCAGATTATCGAATCCGCGCCGACCGCGCAGCTCTTCGCCAAACCGTTGCATCCCTACACCAAGGGCCTGCTCGCCGCCCAGCCGACGCTGGACGGGCCGGCGCGACCGATGCGACCGATCCGCGGCACGACGCCACGACCGGACGAAATGCCGTCCGGCTGCTCATTCGCCCCGCGCTGCGACCTGATGATCACCCCGTGCCGCAGGCCACAGACCTTGCGCCACGTGGCACCGTCACGCAGCGTCGCCTGCGTGCGCGTCGAGATGGAGGGCTGAGCGTGCTTCGCTGTGTCAATCTCAGCCTCAGCTACCGCATTCCCGGACCGTTCTGGCGCAAATCGACACGGGTTTTTGCCGTCAACGACGTCTCCATCACCCTGCCGCCGCGTCAGACACTGGCGCTGGTGGGCGAAAGTGGCAGCGGCAAGTCCACGACCGGGCGGTTGTTGCTCGGGCTGGAAACGCCGGACGCGGGCTATGTCATGCTCAACGGCACCCGCCTGCCCAAGCCCGGCACACGGCGCTGGCAGAAACTGCGCAAGCGGCTGCAACTGGTCTATCAAAGCCCGCTTGCCGCGCTTGATGCGCGGATGAAAATCTCGGATGCCGTCCGCGAGCCGCTGGCCATTCACAATATCGGCACTCCCCAGGAGCGTGCCCTGAAAGTCGGCGCGGCGCTGGAGGCGGTGGGGCTCACCCTGGAACAATCCTCGCGCTACCCGCACGAATTGTCCGGTGGCCAGGTCCAGCGCGCGGTGCTGGCGCGCGCGATGGTCACCGAGCCGGAAGTGATGGTGTGCGACGAGCCGATGTCAGCACTGGATGTTTCGGTGCAGGCACAGGTGATGAACACGCTGCTCGAAATGCAGAAGCGCATGCGGATGGCGATCCTGTTCATCAGCCACGATCTGCGGCTGGTGCGGCAGATCGCGCATGAAGTGGCGGTGATGTATCTCGGCCGCATCGTCGAGCAGGGTCCGACCGAATTGGTGTTGCATCGGCCACTGCATCCCTACACCAGAGCCTTGGTCTCCGCCGTTCCGGTGATCGGCGCCCGCGGCCAACAGCGCATCGTGCTGGCCGGTGACCCGCCCGACCCGTCCCGACCACCCAATGGCTGCCCGTTCCATCCGCGCTGCTCGCTGGCGGTGGATCGGTGCCGCGTTGATCGTCCGGCGCTGCGCACTTCCGCCGAAGGGCAAAGTGTGGCGTGTCATGTCGCTGAGATTGGTGCGGAGGCCAGCCGATGATCGTCTCTCGCCGCGCAGCTCTCGGCACCGGCCTGGCTACCGGAATGCTGCCACGGTTTGCCATCGCGCAGGCCGACAATCGCCCGACGATCCGGGTGGCGGTGCAGAAGATCAGCAACACCGGCACGCTGGAGCCGTTGCGCGAGCAATCCTCCAACGTCTCCGAACGCTGGGTTGGCTCAATCCTGGAGACCCTGATCGGGCGCAACCAGCAGGGTCAGTTGGAACGGATTCCGGGCTTGGCAACCGAATTGCAACGCCTCGACCAAGTGACGCTGGATGTCGACCTGCGCCAAGGCGTGAGGATGCACAACGGCGACGAACTGACCGCCGAGGACGTGCTGTTCACCTTCGGCCCCGGCCACATGATCGGCGACAGCGTGCCGAAAGATGTCCAAGCGGTCGCCCGGCGGCATTTCCCAACATTGGCCCGCGTCCAAGCCCTGAGCCGCTATCGGGTGCGTTTCGTGACCGGCAAACCCGACATCACGCTCGAAGGCCGGATTTCGTCGGGCGGCGGCGAAATCGTGTCGGCGCGCAGCTGGCAAGAAGGTGGCAGCTGGACGGCGAACAGCCGCACCGCAGTCGGATCGGGCCCCTACCGCGTTGTGCAGTTTGTCCCCGGCAGTTCGCTGGTGCTCGATTCGCATGACGCCTATTGGGGCGGCAGACCGCCACTGAAGCGGATCATCTTCCTGGAAGTCCCGGAGGCGGCGTCTCGAATCGCGGGGCTGCGGGCCGGGGATTACGATTTCGCCTGCGATCTCACCCCCGACCAATCGATTGCCCTGGGGCGCGATGAACGGCTTCAGGTGCAGGGCGGACTGGTGCCGAACCATCGCATCGTGGTGTTCGACAAGAACCATCCGGTCTTGCAAAACCCCAAGATTCGCCTCGCGATGGCGCACGCCATCGATGGCCAGCAGATCGTCTCCGGTTTGTGGGCCAATAAGGCGCGTGTGCCGCCGGGTCTACAGTGGGAATTCTATGGCCCGATGTTCATCGACGATTGGCAGGTGCCGGAATACGACCCTCTGCAGGCGCGCGAACTGATCCTGCAAAGCGGCTATCGCGGCGAGGAGATCATCTATCGCGCGCGGCACAACTACTACACCGCGGAAGTTTCGACCGCTCAGGTTCTCGTCGAATTCTGGCGCAAGGCCGGGCTGAACGTGAAGCTGGAGATTCTCGAGAACTGGAATCAGGTGCTCGACCGCGGCGGCCCGCGCGGGCTGCGGGATTGGTCGAATTCAGCAACGTTCGACGATCCGGTCTCCTCCATCGTCAACCAGCACGGCCCCAATGGCGCGCAGCAGACCAATGGGGAATGGACCAACGAGGAGATGAACGCGCTGAGCGTCCACATGGAAGCCAGCGCGGATCTTGACGCGCGCAGAGCGGATTTTGCTCGGATGCTGCAAATCTGCGAACGCGAGGACCCGGCTTATATCGTGCTGCACCAGAATGCGGTGTTCACCGCCCACAAACGCGGCCTGCCCTGGCTTCCTTCGCCGTCATTCTTTTTGGATTTCTCGTCGCGCGGGTGGAAAGCATAATGATCCGCTTCGTCGCCATAAGGCTGCTTCGGGCCGTCTTGACGGTGCTTGCGGTGGCCTTGTTCGCCGCGATTGCGATGCGTGTCTCCGGCGATCCGGCGGTGATAGCACTCGGTCCCACTGCCCCGGCTGAGGCAATCGCCGCCTATCGTGTCCAACATGGGCTGGATCAGCCGCTGGTCGTGCAGATTTTCGTGCAATTTACCGCTTTGTTGAGCGGCGATTTTGGAATCTCACCGCTCAACGGTCGCTCGGCCCTGCAGGTGGTGTCCCAGCGCGTGCCGTTGACCCTGCTGCTGGCAATCCCGGCCTTGCTGATCAAGGTGCTCGTCGGCATCCCGGCCGGAACGATTGCCGCTATACGGCAGAACAGCTTGCTCGACCGGCTGGTGATGTCTGCTTCAGTGATAGGCATCGCGATACCAAATTTCGTCATCGGATTGGGACTGGTGCTGATCTTCGCCATCAATCTTGGCGTATTGCCCTCCAGCGGACAGCCGAACCTGCCAGGGATGATCATGCCGGTGCTCACCCTCGCCCTCGCCGGAATCGGCACGCTGGCGCGGTTCACCCGATCCTCGGTGCTGGGCGTGATCAACCAGCCGCATGTGCGCACCGCCTACGCCAAAGGGCTGACCGAGCGGCAGGTGATCCGAAGGCATATCCTGCCCAACGCAACCGCTGCGATGTTCCCGGTCCTTGGGCTGATGCTTGGCAGCGTGCTCGCGGGCACCGTGGTGGTGGAGACGTTGTTCAGTTGGCCCGGTATCGGCAGTCTGCTGGTCACGGCGGTGGCCAACCGCGACATCTATGTGGTGCCCTGCATCCTGGTGCTGTCGTCGGTGGTGATGACGCTGACCAATGTCGGCGTCGACGTGCTGCAGGCGCTGCGCGATCCGCGCATTCTGCAAAGGGGGCGATGACATGGCCAATCGTTCCCTGAGATTCCATGTCGGTGCGCAAATCGGTATCGCCTGGATCATTCTGATGCTCGGGCTGACGGCGCTCGGCCTGACCATGTCAGCGGATTACGTGCTCAACATCGACCTCGCCCATCGTCTGCAGCCGCCGCTGATGTTCGGCGGCAACTCGGTCAATATTTTGGGCACGGATGAACTTGGCCGCGACATGGCGGCACGGCTGATCAAATCCATCGAGGTGAGCGCTGGCATCGCCTTCTGCGCCACGCTGCTCGGATTGTTCATCGGCACGGCGGCGGGGTTTGTCGCAGCCGAAGCCCGCGGTGTGCTGGATCAGTTGGTGCAGGGATTGATCGATTTTCAGGCGAGCGTGCCGTTCCTGATTATCGCCCTCACCTTGCTGGCATTTTTCGGCAATTCGATCGTTCTGTTCGTCTGCCTGATGTCACTGCATGGCTGGGAGCGGCACGCGCGGGTCGCGCGATCAATGGCCATGGAGGCCAACGCGCTGGGCTACGCCTCGGCGGTGCGCCAACTCGGCGCGAACACAATGCGCGTCTACGCACTGCATATTCTGCCGAACATCGCAGGCCCGCTGATCGTCTCGGCGACCTTGGCCTTCCCCGAGATCGTGCTGCTGGAAAGCGGCCTGTCCTTCCTCGGCCTGGGCGTGCAGCCGCCGCTGACCTCGCTCGGGGCCATGGTGGGGTTCGGGCGCGACTATATCGATGTCGCCCCCTGGATGGTGTTGCTGCCCTCAGCAGCGATTCTGCTGACGACGCTGTCGATCAATCTTGTGGGCGATTGGCTGCAGGATTGGCTGGCGCCGCGCCGGAGATAGCCAGCCGCACTCCGTAAAGACCCTGATGGGATCTTGCTCGACATGCTTGTGGGCAATCTGGGATGATACGGAATGAGCGACGCCTTCCCAGCACGCACCCGCGCCGAGATCATTGCCGAATGGTCCGCTGAACTCGACATCAGCGAGGAGCAGGTCATGCGCGGAGAGACAGTTCCCCTTGAGACGGTTTTAAAGACACTGACCGACGCCATTGAGCGGATAGAGCGACGTAACACTGACGGCAAAACACGCAGCAATACTGCCGCTTGATCCAGCTTTCCAAAAAGGCGGAAGCGCAAGTAGACGCGCTGCTACGCCATTATGATCGTCCTAATAGACCAGAAGCGGTTGTCAATTTACGATCCGTCCTGGCGCAAACTCCTGCGGAAATCGAAATTCGTTCAGGTGAATGCCTGCATGCGCCGAGGCCCTACCCGGAGTTGGCTCGGCCAGGACGGTGGTGGTTGAAGATCGGTCGGTATTGGATCGCTTATGTGTCGACAACACCGCCAATGGTCATCGGCGTCTTCTACGACACCGCCAACATCCCCAAGCGCCTCTGATCAAGCCGCCTTCGCCTCATGCGCGATGCGGTTGAGGTTCGACAGCAC
>CAITEF010000479.1 GCA_903891315.1 uncultured Rhodospirillales bacterium
AACTTCGCCCAGGTGGCGCAGGGTGCGCGTGACAAGAACATCCCGGACATGATCCCCGGCGGTTTCCGCGTGATGGAACAGAACGGTTTCGTGGTGCAGCTGTCCTGGATGCAGGTGGTGATCTTCTTCACCACGCTGGCGCTGCTCGGCGTGTTCACATGGCTGGTGACCAAGACCCCGCTGGGGCGCGCCATGCGGGCCTGCGAGCAGGATATGAAGATGACCTCGCTGCTCGGCATCGACGTCAACCGCACAATCGGGCTGACCTTCGTCATCGGCGCGTCGCTGGCAGCCGTCGCTGGGCTGCTCTTCCTGCTCTATTACGGCTCGATCAATTTCTACATCGGCTTCAACGCAGGCGTGAAAGCCTTCACCGCCGCCGTGCTGGGCGGTGTGGGGTCGCTGCCCGGGGCGGTGATCGGCGGGTTGGCGATCGGGCTGATCGAGGCGTTCTGGTCGGGCTATGCCTCGGTTGAATACAAGGATGTGGCGGCGTTTTCGGTGCTGATTGTGGTGCTGATCTTCATGCCCACCGGCCTGCTTGGCCGCGCCGATGTGGAGAAGGTGTGAGATGCCCGGCACCATGAGAGACGCCCTGAAAGACGCTGCGATTTCGGCGTTGATTGCATTCGGGCTGTTCGGCGCGATGGTGGGGCTGCCCACCGTGACCGGCCCCGGCGGGAAGCTCTCGCTGGATCCGCAACCGCTGACGGTTGCGATCATCGTCGCGGTGGTGTTCGTCGGCAGGCTTGGCATGCTGTTGTGGCAGGGTCGGCCAAAGGCACCGCCGAAGCCGATCTCGGCAGCACCGTCGCGGTTCCAATTTGCCCGGATCGCGGGCGTGGTGCTGCTCGCGGTTGCCGCCACGCTGCCGATCTATGGCGGGCGCTATATGATCGATAACGGCGTGCTGGTGATGACCTATGTCATGCTTGGCTGGGGTCTGAACATTGTCGTCGGTCTCGCCGGTCTGCTCGATCTTGGCTATGTCGCATTCTACGCGGTGGGGGCCTATTCCTATGCGCTGCTCTCGCAGGATTTCGGCTGGGGGTTCTGGACCTGCCTGCCACTGGCTGGAATTCTCGCGGCGTTCTGGGGCATTCTGCTCGGATTTCCGGTGCTGCGCCTGCGGGGCGATTATCTGGCGATTGTCACACTGGCGTTCGGCGAGATCATTCGGATCGTGCTGCTGAATTGGACGTCGCTGACCGGGGGGCCGAACGGCATTTCCGGCATTCCGCGGCCCACGCTGTTCGGGTTGAAATTCACCAACACAGACGATCCTGGCACGTTCGCCGGGTTTTTCGGGCTGGAACCGTCGCTGACCCACCGCGCGGCGTTCCTGTATTACGTCATCTTCGCCCTCGCCTTGCTCACCAATTGGGTCTCCACCCGTCTGCGCCGCCTACCACTTGGACGCGCCTGGGAAGCGCTGCGCGAGGACGAGATCGCCTGCCGCGCGCTGGGGATCAACGTGACGGTGACCAAGCTCACCGCGTTCGCCATCGGGGCGGCGTTTGGCGGGTTCGCCGGAGCATTCTTCGCCACGCGTCAGGCGTTTGTCTCTCCGGAGAGCTTCACCTTCATCGAATCCGCCATCGTGCTCGCGGTCGTGGTGTTGGGCGGGTTGGGCAGCCAGCTGGGTGTGGCACTCGCAGCCCTGGTGATGATCGGCGGCGGCGAGGTTTTCCGCGATTTCAATGAGTATCGGATGCTGATCTTTGGCGTCGCCTTGGTGGTGGTGATGGTGGTGCGGCCACGCGGGTTGGTTTCCGGGCGGACGCCTTCGGTGACACTCGGCAAGGGGGTGCATATCGGCGCGGACATGATGAGCCAGGGGCACGGCTGATGGGCGACACTTTGCTTTCGGTCGAGACCCTGACCATGCGCTTCGGTGGGCTGCTTGCGGTCAACGAGGTGTCGTTTGACGTGCGCGCGGGCGATATCACCGCGCTCATCGGCCCGAACGGGGCGGGCAAGACGACGGTGTTCAACTGCATCACCGGCTTCTATCGCCCGACCTCGGGTCGGATCTTAATGGGCGGGATGGATCTGGCGAAGCTGCCAGGCCATCAGATCGTCCAGCGTGCGAAGGTGGCGCGCACCTTCCAGAACATTCGGCTGTTCGCCGGGATGACGGTGCTGGAGAACCTGATGGTGGCCCAGCACAATACCGTCATGCCCGATGTCGCGCACGGGCTTCTCGCGGTGTTCGGCCTCGGCGGCTATCGCAAGCTCGAAGCCGATGCGATCGAGCGGGCCCGCTATTGGCTCGATCAGGTCGGACTGACCGCACGGGCCGATGAGCCAGCCGGATCGCTGCCCTACGGCGCGCAGCGTCGGTTGGAGATTGCGCGGGCAATGTGCACCGGGCCGCAATTGCTGTGTCTGGATGAACCGGCGGCGGGGCTCAACCCGCGTGAATCGGATGAACTCTCCGCACTGCTGATCTCGATCCGTGATGGCGGATGTGCGGTGCTGCTGATCGAGCATGATATGGGCGTGGTGATGCGGATTTCCGATCATGTGATCGTCCTCGATCACGGCACACGGATCGCCGATGGCACCGCCAATGAGATCAAGGCGAACAAGCACGTGATCGCGGCCTATCTGGGCGAAGAAGATCCGGAGGAGGTTGTGCTATGAGCGCACTTCTCGAACTTCAGGGCGTAACCGCGTTCTACGGCGCGATCCAGGCGCTCAAGGGCATCGATCTGACGGTCAATGAGGGCGAGATCGTCACCCTGATCGGGGCGAACGGGGCCGGGAAATCCACCCTGATGATGACGATCTGCGGCACGCCGCGCGCCCGTGATGGGCGGATCGTCTATGACGGCGTCGATATCCACGCGATGCCGACGCATGAGATCATGCGCCGCCGCATCGCGCAGTCGCCGGAGGGGCGGCGGATCTTCGCGCGCATGTCGGTCTACGAAAATCTTCTGATGGGCGCCTATGGCCGCGAGCCCGCGGAAGCGACCGAGACCATGGCGCAGGTGTTCACCATGTTCCCCCGCCTGCAGGAACGCCGCGACCAGCGCGGCGGCACATTGTCGGGTGGCGAACAGCAAATGCTCGCGATTGGCCGCGCCTTGATGAGCCGTCCGCGTTTGCTGCTGCTCGATGAGCCCAGCCTGGGGCTGGCACCTTTGGTCTCCAAGGCGATTTTCGCGGCGATCAAGGAGCTGAATCGCACCACCGGCCTCACGGTCTTGCTGGTCGAGCAGAACGCGATTCAGGCGCTCAAGCTGGCGCATCGCGGTTACGTTCTGGTCAACGGCGCGATCACCATGCAGGGCAGCGGGGCGGAGCTGCTGGCGCGGCCGGAGATTCGCGCGGCCTATCTGGAAGGCGGCCATTGACGCGCCGCGTCACGCTCAGCTTCGACAACGGGCCGACGCCGGGGATCACCGAAGGCGTGCTGGATTGTCTCGACCGGCACGCGATCAAGGCGACGTTCTTCGTCATCGGGCAAAAATTGCGGGTGCCGGGGGCGGTCGATCTGATGCGGCGGGCGCATGCGGCGGGGCATTGGATCGGCAATCACACGCTCACCCACAGTGTCCCGTTCGGCGAGCAGCCCACGGAAGCCTTCGCGCGCGGCGAAATCGACGAGACCGAGGCGTTGATCGGCGATTGCGCCTGCCCAGAGAAACTGTTCCGCCCCTATGGCCGCGAGGGCCGGATCGGGTCGCATCTGTTCAGCCGGGCTTCGGTCTCGCATTTGCTGGATCATCGCTACCGGACGGTGCTGTGGAACGCCGTGCCGGGTGACTGGCGCGATCCGGTGGGCTGGTTCGACACCTGTCTCGCCCAAGTGACGGCGCGCGACTGGAGCCTCGTGGTGCTGCACGACATCACCAATGGCTGTCTGGCGCATCTACCCGCCTTGCTCGACCGGCTGGTGGACGCCGGGCTTCGTTTCGAGCAGGACTTTCCGCCCGACATGGTCCTGACCGAATCTGGCAGGATCGCTCGTCTCGGCGACGAATTGGTGACCGGGGGAATCGCGGGGCTTTCCTCGCCCGAGCGTTCTGCCTAGTCTGCATTTCAGCCACGCGGTCAGCGCGGCACAGAACAAAGGGACACGACCGAATGATGAAACGCATTCTCGTCGCTGGCGCGGCCGCTCTTGCGGTTGCCAGCGTGATGGCGGCCTCCCCGGCCTCCGCGCAGATCAAGATCGCTGCTGCCGGCCCGATGACCGGCTCCAACGCTTCCTTCGGAACCCAGCTGAAGGTCGGTGCCGAACAGGCCGTGGCCGATATCAACGCCAAAGGGGGCGTGTTGGGCCAGAAGCTGGTGCTGTCCATCGGTGACGACGCTTGCGATCCGAAGCAGGCAGTGTCGGTGGCGAACAAATTCGCCGCTGACGGCGTGAAGTTCGTCGCCGGCCATTTCTGCTCGTCCAGCTCGATCCCGGCCTCGAAGGTCTACACCGAGGAAGGCATCCTGCAGATCACGCCAGCCTCGACCAATCCGAAATTCACCGAGGAAGGCAGCTGGAACACGTTCCGCGTCTGCGGCCGTGACGACCAGCAGGGTGCGGTGGCGGGCGGCTACATCGCCAAGGAATTCAAGGGCCACAAGGTTGCCATCCTGCATGACAACTCGGCCTATGGCAAAGGCCTGGCGGACGAGACCAAGAAGTCGCTGAACAAGGCTGGCTTCCAGGAAGCCCTGTATTCCGCCTATGTTCCGGGTGAGAAGGATTACTCGGCACTGGTCTCGCGTCTGAAGCAGGCCAATATCGATCTGATCTATATTGGCGGCTACTACACCGAAGCCGGTCTGATCCTGAAGCAGGCTCGCCAGCAGGGCCTGAACGCCACCGTGATGTCGGGTGACGCGATGGTCACCGACGAGTTCTGGGCGATCACGGGTGCTGATGGCGAGGGCGCGCTGATGACCTTCCCGTCTGACCCGCGCAACCGCGCAACGGCTGCCGCCGTGGTGAAGGCGTTCGAAGACAAGAAGATCAATCCGGAAGGCTATGTTCTTTATTCGTACGCCGCCATCCAGGTTTGGGCGCAGGCCGCTCAGAAAGCTGGCACGACGGATGCCAAGAAGGTCGCCGAAGTGATCCGGGCTGGCAGCTGGGACACTGTGTTGGGCAAGATCTCGTATGACAAGAAGGGCGACGTGACTGTGTCGGACTTCGTGATGTATATCTGGCACGCTGGCAAATACGCCGAGATGTGATGTGCGTTGGGTGCAATTCCGCTCGGAATTGCACCTTTTGCGCGTTGGATGGTGCAATTTCTGCGTAATTGGCACCCCACGATTGTCGTCATGATCGAAGAAATCCGACTGGCCACCGTGAATGACCTGGAGGCTGTCGAGAGGGTCATTCACGACGCCTATTCGCACTATATTGCGCGCATTGGCCGTCAACCCGGCCCGATGCTTGACGACTACAAATCCCTGATTGCAGCAGGACATGTGCGCGTCGTCGAGCACAATGGCATGGTCCAGGGGGTGCTGGTGCTCATCCCAGAGGACAACGCGATGCTTCTCGACAACATCGCGGTATCTGCCACGGCACAAGGTCTCGGTCTTGGGCGCAAGATGTTGGCGTTCGCCGAGCGAGCGGCGCTGGACGCGCGCTACAACGCGATCAGGCTCTACACAAACGCGGCGATGACCGAGAATATCGAGTTGTATTCCCGGATCGGCTATGTCGAGACGCACCGGATTGTCGAGAAGGGGTTCCAGCGGGTCTACATGGCCAAGCCGTTGGGATAACGATGTCGGCTACGAGAGCGCCAATTTCAGGCATTTCCGCATCACCGACGGCAACGCGGCCCCGCCCAGATCGGCCCGCGCGCACAGCACACCCTCCGCATTGATCCGCACCACTTCGGCCATCTGAACCTGAAGTTGCAGTTCGAAATGCGTCAATCCATGCCGAATTTCGCCCACATCCCGCCAATTCGCCTGCATAGGGGCGTGTGCATTGGCTTCTGACGGCATCCAGGGCTCACCGCGCCAAGGCGTGCCCGGCAACTCGCTCATACCTCCATAGAGGCCCTGTGGCGGGCGACGGCGGAGCAGGACGTTTCCCGTGGAATCGATCAGGCAGAAATGCACGCCGTGACGCAGCGAACGCGCAGCCTTGGGCGTCTTGCGCGGCAATTCGGCTTCGATGCCCTGCTTGCGCGCATCACATTCTCCGCGCCAGGGGCAGAGAGCGCAGGCGGGGTTGGTCGGCGTGCAGATCGTGGCACCGAGATCGAACAGCGCCTGTGCGAAATCCGACGGCCGCGCCTGTGCCGCCTTTCCCGCACCGAGACGCGCGGCGGCGATGGCAATTTCAGGTTTTGACCCCGGCAGCGGCGCATCAATGGCGAAGATGCGGCTGGTGACGCGTTCCACATTGCCGTCCACCGGCACCGTGGGCAGCCCGAAGGCGATGGCACCGATGGCGGAGGCGGTGTAGGGTCCGATGCCCGGAAGCGCCTGCAACCCCTCCAGCGAGCGCGGAAAGCCGCCCTGGGCCATCACCGCGCGGGCACAGGCATGCAGATTGCGGGCGCGGGCGTAGTAGCCCAATCCCGCCCAGGCCTGCATCACCGACTCGCTCTCCGCCTGAGCCAACGCCTCCACGGTGGGAAAGCGTTCGAGGAAGCGGTGGAAATAGGGTATGACGGCGGCAACCGTGGTCTGTTGCAGCATGATCTCGCTGATCCAGACGCGGTACGGGTCCATCGCGGCACCGGGCAGCGCGCGCCAGGGTAGCGTGCGGCGGTGGCGGTCATACCAGTCGAGCAGGGCATTGGGATCGGGCACCAGCGAGTGATGGCAAGCGACGCGAAGAACGACAAGCCCCGCAAGATCGAAGACACCCGCCATGTCTTCGGCCCACGCACAATTTCGGCCGTGTTGCCGCCGTTGCTGCGCCCGGTGTTGCAGAAACGCTCGCCAGGCATCGCCACTCTGCTCTCGGATTGGGAGGCGGTGATCGGCCCGGCCCTGTCGCCGGTGACGGTGCCGCGCAAACTCGCAGCCGGAACGCTGACGATTGCCTGCTCCGGGCCGGTCGCGATGGAGTTGCAGTATCTCGCCCCGCAACTGCTCTCGCGCATCAACGCCTACCTCGGCGGCAATGCAGTGGCGCGGCTGAAATTCGTGCAGGATCCGCGACCGCCGCCGCCAATGCCGAAGCCACGCCCGGCGGCGGACGAGGCGGCACGCCATGCGGTGCAGTCGCTGCCGGAGGGCGAGTTGCGCGAGGCGTTGGAGCGGTTGGGGCGGATGGTGTTGCGGAAATAGTCAGCCCGGCGTCAGCACATCAATCGAGGTCGATTTCACCAGCGCCACCACGGCAGCCCCTGGCACCAATGCGAGCCGCTGCACCGCATCGGGCGTGACGCGGGCGAGCAAGACGCTGTCGCCCTTTGTGATCTCGACCAGGGCAGCGTGGCGCAGAGGGTCGTCAACCACACGCCGCACATGGAATTCGAGCGCGTTGTGAACGCTGATCGCCGACGGAATCTCCGCGGCGAGGATGATCTCACGTGCCGGAATCCGCACCCGAACCAACGCACCCGGCGAATTGGCCACGAGCGGCACAACGAGGCGAAGGTCGGACGAGGCAAGCCGCGTCAATTGACGGGCGTGGTCGTGATCCTCCACCACCAGATCGAGCACGGTGCCGGCATCGTCGCGCACAGCCAGCGGCAGCGATGCATCGCTCGCCAACTCGGCAATCGGCCCGCTCGCCCTGAGCTTTCCGCCCTCCAGCAGCACGACGGTATCGGCCAGCAGTGAGAGTTCAGGCAGCGAGTGCGTCACGTAGAGCATTGGCAATGCGAGGCTGGATTTCAGGCGCAGCAGATAGGGCAGAATATCCGCCCTCCGTGCATCATCCAGGCTCGCCAACGGCTCGTCGAGCAGCAACAGGCGGGGTTGCGAGAGCAACGCGCGGCCAATCCCCACGCGCTGGCGCTCGCCGCCGGAGAGGGTGTGCGGCTGGCGGGCGAGCAAGGGGGCAATGCCGAGCAGATCGACCACGTCGTCAAAGCGGATTGGCCCAGCAGGCGCACGGCGCAATCCATAGCGCAGATTGGCATCGACATTCATGTGCGGGAACAGTCGGGCATCTTGGAACACCAGCCCGATCCGCCGCAATTCAGGCTCGACCCAGACACCATGGCCGGTGTCCAGCAACACCTCGCCATCCAGAGAAACATGCCCACGATCCACCCGCAACAGGCCAGAGACCGCTGATATCACTGTGGATTTCCCGGAACCGGACGGGCCGAACAGCACCGTCGTGCCCGGCGTTGGGGCGACGAAGGCGATGTCGATCTCGACGCCTGGATAGCGGTGGCGCAGCGAGATGGTGATCATCGCCCGAGCCTCGCACGCAGGCGGCGGCCGAGGAATTCGGAGATCAGCAACCCGGTAACCGCGAGGCTGACCGAGACCAGCGACAGACGTGCGGCAACCGCCTCGCCTTCAGGCTGCTGGAGCGCGGTGTAAATCGCCAGCGGCAAAGTCTGGGTCTGGCCGGGAATATTGGCGGCAAAGGTGATCACCGCGCCGAACTCACCCAGCGAGGCCGCAAATGCCACAACGGCACCGACCACGATGCCGGGCAGAGCGAGGGGCAGCACGATGCTGAACAGTCGGTCGAGGCGACCAGCCCCAAGCGTGCGGGCGGCTTCGATCAAGCCAGGGTCGATGGCGTCGAGCGACAGCCGGATGGTGCGCACCATCAACGGGAAGCTCATCACGGCACAGGCCAATGCGGCTCCCTCGGTGGTGAACACCAGACGGATGCCGAACCAATCATGCAGCAGGCCGCCAATCTGGCCGCGCAGGCCAAAGGTCAGCAACAGCAGCCAGCCGACCACCACCGGCGGCAGCACCAGCGGCAGATGGACCACGATGTCGAGTACGCCGCGCCCTACGAAGCGTCCGCGCGCCAGCGCCGCGGCGACCAGGCAGGCCAGCGGCAGGCCGAAGCCGACGGCGCGGGCGGCCACGGCGAGGCTCAGTCGGATCGCCTGAAGCTCGTCGGGCGAAAACCCGACGATCACGGTCGGGGTTTGTGGGGCACATGCCCGCTCATGTCGTCCGCCGCGTTTCGGGCCATCAACAGGGTGGTTGGAATTGCGGCGACACAGGCAGAGCCAATCACCAGGAAGGCCGTACTAAAGTCTTCTACCCCCGGTGCGCCATGACCGGTGATATGCATCGACGCCTCCAGCACGGCGGCCCCCACGGTGACGCCAAGTGTGAGCGAAATCTGCTGGATGGTGGCATAGAGTGCGGTGGAGGCGCTCATCTGCTCGCGCGGCACCTCGGCGTAGGCGACGGAGTTGTAGGCGGTGAATTGCAGCGAACGGAAAAACCCGCCCAACAGCAGGATGGCGTAGATCCACCACAACGGCGTGTCGATGCGGAACGTGGCACATGCCAGCAGCAGCAGGCTGGTGAGCACCGAGTTGATCAGCATGGTGTCGCGATAGCCGAAGCGGCGCAGCATCCGCATCGCCGCCGGTTTCATCAGGATCGCGCCCGCCGCACTGGCGAAGGTGATCATACCGCTCTTGGCTGGGGAATAGCCGAACGCGATCTGCATCATCAGTGGCAGCAGAAACGGGATGGCCCCCACGCCCAGCCGAAACACCGAACCACCCAGCACCGAGACCAAAAAAGTGGGATAGCGGAACAGGGTGAAATCCAGCAGCGGTGCTGGATGGCGGCGGGCGTGGCGCCAATAGAAGATGCCGAACAACGTGCCGCCACCCAGCAAAACCGCTTGAACCCAGGGCGGCACCAGACCACGCCCGACGGTCTCGGACGCTCCCATCAGGAAGGCCAGACATAGACCCGACCAAAGAAGCCCCCAGCCATCGAGCTTGGCCGGCCGCACATCATCCGTCTTGGGTGCGTACCGGGTGACCAACACGATTCCGAGGAGGCCAATCGGCACGTTGATGTCGAACACCCAGCGCCAAGAGACATAGGAGACAATGAAGCCGCCAAGCGGCGGGCCGAGGATCGGGCCAATCAGCGCAGGCATCGACAGCCAGGCCATCGCGTCCAACACCTCGGATTTGGCCGCCGTACGAAGCAGCAGCAACCGCCCGACCGGCACCATCATCGCCCCGCCCACACCCTGAAGGATGCGGGCAAACACCAGGAACTCCAGCGAGGTGGCGCGGCCGCACAGAATAGAGCCGATGGTGAAGACGATAATCGAGGCGCGGAATACCTGCCGCGATCCGTAACGATCTGCCATCCACCCGCTGGCGGGAATGAACACCGCCAGGCTGAGCAGATAGGAGGTCAGCGCAATGTTCATTCGAACCGGATCGGACCCGAAATCCCGCGCCATCGTCGGCAGCGCAGTTGCGATCACCGTGCCGTCGAGATTCTGCATGAACAGGGCGCATGCGACGATGAGCGCCGTCAGACGGGTCTGACGTTGGTGTTTGCGGCGCTCATCGTCGGCGATATCCATCGCCGATTATGGGATCAGGACGGTGCTGCCTGTGGTCTTGCGTCCCTCCAGGGCGATATGCGCGGCGGCGGCCTCGCTGAGCGGGAAAGTCTGGTTGACGCGGATCTTCACGACCCCCTTGGCCACCACATCCATCAACTCTGCCGCCGCTGCCACCAGATCGCTGCGCTTGGCAGTGTAGGTGGCAAGCGTGGGTCGGGTGACGAACAGGCTGCCCTTTGCGGTCAGCACGCCGAGATCGACCGGCGGCACCGGGCCCGAGGCGTTGCCGAACACCACCATCAGGCCAAGCGGGGCCAGACAGTCGAGGCTGATGTTGAACGTGTCCTTGCCGACGCCGTCATAAACCACCGGCACCATCGCGCCGCCGGTGATGCGCTTCACCTCGGCGGGCAGATCCTGGTAGCCGACGATGACATGATCAGCGCCATGCTCGCGCGCCAGCTCGGCCTTCTCCGGCGTGGAGACCACGCCGATGACATTGACGCCGAGATATTTCGCCCATTGGCACATGATCAGGCCGACGCCACCGGCGGCGGCGTGGACCACGATGGTCTGACCGGCTTGAACCGGGAAGGTGCGACGCAGCAGATACTGGGCGGTGAGGCCTTGCAGCATCATCGCGGCCCCGGTGTTGAAATCGATCTCAGCCGGCAGCAGCACCAGACGGTCAGCCGGGATGACGCGCTGGGTCGCATAAGCTCCAATCGGCCCGCCGGCATAGGCGACGCGGTCGCCGACGGCGAGGTCGGTGACGCCAACGCCGAGTGCGAGGACAACGCCGCTGCCCTCCATGCCGATCGTCGCCGGCAGGGCGGATTTGTAGAGGCCGGTGCGGAAATAGACGTCAATATAATTGAGGCCGACGGCTTCATGCCGGATCAGCGCCTCGCCCGCGCCGGGCTCAGGGGTGGGAACATCCTCCCAGCGCATCACCTCGGGGCCACCATTGGCGTGAATGCGGATCGCTTTGGTCATGTCCGTTCCTGTACCGGTTGGTCGTCTTCTATCGGGGCTGCACTTCGGCGTTCGAGGTCGAGCAGAAACAGCTTGGTTGGCAGCCCGTCCCCGCCCGAATAGCCCCCTAGCCCGGCCGACGCAACGACGCGGTGGCAGGGGATCAGAATGGGGATTGGGTTGGTCGCCATCGCCGTGCCGACGGATCGCGCGGAGCCGCCCGCGATTGCGGCGAGTCCGGCATAGGTGTTTGTCCGACCAGGCTGGATCTGCCGGAGCTCCCGCCAGACGCGCTTGCGATATTCGGTGCCGTAAGGGGCCAGCGGCAGATCGAATTGCAGCGAGTCACCGTCAAAATAGGCCTGCAATTGCGCACGGGCCGCCAGCAACAGCGTCGTCGGGTCCTGATCACGGCCCCAGCCCCAATCAAGGGCGACAATCGCCCCATCGTCTTCCGAGACGGTGATGTCGCCAACCGGGGTGTGCAGCGAGAGTTGCGGCAAGTCGCGTTCCGGATGAAAAGTGAAGTCAGACCCCGATGCCAGCGCTCCTGCCCGGTTCTGTCAAGCTTGTGCGCGCCCGGCCTGGGTGCTGCCTCTGGATTTTGTTGGAGAATAGGAATGATTAATCGCAGCCTTGCCGGTGATCCGGAACCGTTTTTCGACGCACATTTGTTCGTCTGTTGCAACCGCAGACCCGATGGGCATGAGCGCGGCTCCTGTGCTGCCAAGGGTTCAGAGAAACTGCGCGACTATATGAAGGCGCGGGCGAAGGAGCTTGGGCTGAAAAATCTTCGGGTGAATTCGGCGGGGTGTCTGGATCGCTGTGAGCTTGGTCCGTGCCTGGTGATCTATCCCGAGGGGATTTGGTATAAAATCGAAACCACTGCGGATGTCGATGCGGTGTTGCAGCAGCATCTGGTCGAGGGCGGACGAGTGGAGGCGTTGATGTTGCGCTGAGTCGGCGCGGAGGGGAGGCGACAATGCGGGCGACGATCCATGCGCCTGCGGGCGTGGTCGGACGGACGGCGCTGACAGTGTTGCGTCTGAGCGGACCGCGCACCGGTGAGATTGTGGCGGCACTCGCGGGCGGCCTGCCAGCTCCACGTCGCGCCTCATTGCGGCGGCTGCGCGGTGCGGATGGGTCGACGCTCGATCGGGCGTTGGTGCTGTGGTTTCCCGGACCCGACAGCTACACCGGCGAGGATTGCGCCGAACTCCATCTGCATGGCGGGGTGGCGGTGTTCTCGGCGGTGACGGCGGCCCTCGAACATCTCGGCGCGCGCCCGGCTGAGCCCGGCGAGTTCACCCGGCGCGCCGTGCTGGAGGGCAAGCTCGATCTGCTGGAGGCGGAGGCGACGCTCGATCTGATCGAGGCAGAAACCGACGCGCAACGCACCCAGGCGCTGCGACACCTGGGCGGCGAGATGAGTGCTGTCGCTGAATCGTGGCGGGCTGATCTGCTGCGCCTGCTGGCGCATCAGGAGGCGTTGATCGATTTCCCCGATGAGGACCTGCCGCCAGAGGTCGAGGCAGCGTTGCTCGCAGGGATCGCGGCGCTGCGGGATGTGTTTGCCCAGGCGCTGGCCCAAGGTGCGCGCGGTGAGCGACTGCGCAGCGGCTTGGTGTTTGCCATCGTGGGCGCGCCGAATGCCGGCAAGTCGACTTTGTTCAACGCGCTCTGCCAACGCGACGTGGCGATTGTCTCTCCCATCGCGGGCACCACGCGCGATGTGCTGGAGGCGCGTATTGTCCTCGACGGCGTGCCAGTGACGCTGCTCGACACCGCTGGGTTGCGCGACACGGATGACCCGGTCGAGGCCGAGGGGGTGCGTCGGGCAAAGGCGCGCTTGGCCGAGGCGGATCTGACGATGGCGGTATCGGATGACGCAGTGTGGCCGGACTTGCCACAGGGAGTTCCGGTGCTGCGTGTGCAAACCAAGCGCGATCTTCGTGGGCCGGTCGCCGATGCCGATATCACGGTGTCGGCACTGGATGGCGATGGGGTTGATGCATTGCTCGATCACCTGCTTGTGTGGGCGCGCGACCTGGCCGGATTGTCGGCGTCGCCCACCCTGACGCGAGCGCGACATCGGGCGGTTCTGCTGGCCGCGTCCGAAGCATTGGACGCGGCACGCGATGCGGAATTGCCGGAACTGCGCGGCGAAAGTCTGCGTCAGGCGATGCGGGAAGTCGGCAGGCTCACCGGTCTGGTTGATCCGGAAGAAGTTCTCGGCGCGATCTTTGGCGAGTTTTGCATCGGCAAATAAACGGGCTGCACTCTTTGCGCTTGATCTGTCCAAGCCAACGGTGCATGGCGCGCGACATGGAACAGAATTTCGACGTCATTGTTATTGGTGCCGGTCATGCCGGATGCGAGGCTGCGGCCGTCGCCGCGCGCCTCGGTGCGCGCACGCTGCTGCTCACCGACCGCCTTGAGACGATTGGCGCGATGTCGTGCAATCCGGCGATCGGCGGGATCGGCAAGGGGCACCTGGTGCGCGAGGTCGACGCGCTGGACGGGTTGATTGGTCGTGCCGCCGATCTGGCGGGGATTCACTTCAAGCTGCTCAACCGCAGCAAGGGCCCCGCCGTTCGCGGGCCGCGCGCGCAGGCAGATCGCAAGCTGTATCGCCGAGCGATGCAGTCACTGCTCGCCGAGCAGAAGGATCTGACGATCCGGGCCGGTCACGCGGTGGATTTGGAGACCGGCGGCGATGGCCATGTCGCCGCTGTCTTGACCGAGGACGGCGCCCGGATCGCCTGCCGGGCGGTGGTGATCACCACCGGCACCTTCCTGCGCGGTCGCACCTTCATCGGCCCGGTCTCGCGTGAGGCGGGTCGGGTTGGCGAGCGACCTTCGGTGGGGTTGGCACTGGCGCTGGAGCGGCTGGCGCTACCGCTCGGCCGCCTGAAAACCGGCACGCCGCCGCGTTTGGATCGTCGGACCATCGATTGGGATGGTCTTGATGCCGATTGGGGCGACGCAGTCCCGGAACTGTTCAGCACGCTGTCCGATGGCGTGGTCAATCCGCAGATTGCCTGTCGGGTGACCGGCACCACGGAGCGCACGCACGCGATCATTCGCGAGAATCTGCATCGCTCGGCGGTGTATGGCGGCCAGATCGCCGGACGCGGTCCACGCTATTGCCCTTCGATTGAGGACAAGGTGCATCGGTTCGCCGGTCGCGAGCGGCACCAGATCTTCCTCGAACCTGAGGGACTGGATGACGACACGATCTACCCCAACGGCATTTCCACCAGCCTGCCGGAGGACGTGCAGGCGGCAATGGTGGCGAGCATTCCCGGCCTAGAGCGCGCGGTGATCCTGCAGCCGGGTTATGCGGTGGAATATGATTATGTCGACCCGCGCGCGCTGACGCATGGCCTCGCGGTGCGTGCATTGCCGGGGCTCTTCCTGGCCGGGCAGATCAACGGCACCACCGGCTATGAGGAAGCTGCGGCACAAGGGCTGGTCGCCGGGCTGAATGCCGCGCGCCTCGCCGGGGGGCAGGATGCGTTCTGCTTCGACCGGGCAGATGCCTATATTGGGGTGATGATCGATGATCTGGTCACGCAGGGCGTGACTGAGCCGTATCGGATGTTCACCTCCCGCGCTGAATTTCGACTATCGCTACGCGCGGACAATGCCGATCTCAGGCTTACTCAGACCGGGATTGGACTTGGTTGCGTTGGCGCGCGGCGCGCGGACGCGTTCGCGGCGTTTTCTGCGGAACTGGCTGAGGCGGAGGCGCATGCACGCGCAACATCAGCATCCGTGCAGGATTTGGCGCAGCTTGGCCTTCCAGCAAAGGCCGATGCCGCGACGCGCTCGGCCTTCACGCTGCTGGGCAACACTCAGGTCTCGCGTGAGGCCCTCAATTCGCTGTTCCCGCATCTGGCAGATTTGTCGCCTCGGGTGACGGCGTGCCTTGAGGCGTCATCGCTCTACTCAGGCTATCTTGGCCGCCAGACGGCGGAGATTCACGATTTCCGGCGCGAGAGCGAGGTGTTGCTCGGCGACCCTGATTCCCTGCAGGCGCTTGGCGGTCTGTCGAACGAGGTGCGCGAGAAGCTGCGCCTGCACCGGCCGACCACGCTGGCAGCAGCCGCCCGGATCCCCGGTATGACCCCGGCGGCATTGGCCGCAATTGCTGGTCACACGCGCCGCGCCATCTCGGCGTAGATGTTTCACGTGAAACACTCCACCCTGCCGCCCGTCAATGTTTCACGTGAAACAGAAGCCAAGCTCCGAGACTTCGCCGCACTGGTCCAGAAATGGAACCCCACCATCAATCTGGTGTCCCGCAGCGATCTCGACCAACTCTGGCAGCGCCACATTCTCGACAGTCTGCAACTCGCCCCGCTGATCCCCAACACCGCAAGCCACCTCACCGATATCGGCTCAGGCGGCGGTTTCCCGGCCATCGTGTTGGCCATCGCCACACAGCGCTCCTTCCACCTGGTTGAATCCGACGCGCGCAAATGCGCCTTCCTACGCGAAGCTGCCCGCACCCTCGGCCTGTCCGCCACCATCCATTGCGCACGCATCGAACAAATCATTCTCCCGCCAGCCCCCGTCGTCACCGCCCGCGCACTCGCCCCCTTGAGCCGACTGATCCCACAAGCAGCCCACCTTCTCGCACCGGATGGATATTTTCTCTTTCCAAAGGGCAGAAACGCCGAGAGCGAATTGACGGAAGCCTCGCGAGAATGGCAGATGAAGATCGAGCGGTTCGCCAGCAACACCGACCAAGCTGCCACCATCCTCAAACTCTCTGAGGTCCGCCCTGCTGGCAAAGGCCGTGATTTTCAGGAGGACTGAGCTATGCCGGTCGGTGGAACCATCGTGGCGATTGCCAACCAGAAGGGCGGCGTCGGCAAAACCACCACCGCCATCAATCTGGCCACCGCCCTCACCCAGGCTGGCAACCGCGTGCTGCTGGTGGACCTGGACCCGCAGGGCAATGCATCCACCGGCCTGGGCCTCAGCCACAGCGACCGCACCGCGGGCACCTACGCGCTGATCACCGAAGCCGTGCCGCCGTCGGCCATGACGCACTCCACCTTCATTCCCAACCTCTCGGTGATCCCGGCCGAGACCGATCTGGCTGGTGCCGAGGTCGAACTGGTCGGCCAGACCGGGCGCGAATATCGCCTGCGCCGCGCGCTGCGCGATGTCGAGCCGCTGACATCCCAATATGACTTCATCCTGATCGACTGCCCGCCCAGCCTCGGCCTGCTGACCATCAACGGCCTGGTTGCCGCCGATTCGATCCTGGTGCCGCTGCAATGCGAATTCTTCGCCCTCGAAGGGCTGAGCCAATTGATGCGCACGGTGGAGGCGGTGAAAACCCGCCTGAACCCTGGCCTGGAGATTGAGGGCATCGTGCTGACCATGCACGACAAGCGCAACAACCTGTCCGATCTCGTGGCGGACGACGCGCGCAGCTTCTTCGGTGACAAGGTCTACGAGACGATCATCCCGCGCAATATCCGGGTGTCCGAGGCCCCGAGCCACGGCAAGCCGGTGATCCTATATGACTACAAATCGCCCGCCTCGCAGGCCTATATCAAGCTGGCGATGGAACTGCTGAGCCGGCAACGCCGCCGGTCTGGAGCGCGCATATGAGCCCGAAGGACAGCAATCCACGTCTCGGCAAGGGCCTCGCCGCCCTGCTCGGTGACGCCGCCCCGCAGGCGCGGGCGGGAGCTGCTCAAGGCGTTCGGACAATTCCGGTGGAGTTTCTGGAGCCCAGCCCGTTTCAGCCGCGGGTGAAAATGAATGCCGAGGCGCTCGACGATCTCGCCTCTTCCATCAAAGCGCGCGGCATTTTGCAACCCTTGCTGGTCCGCCCACATCCCGGCCATCCCGGTCGCTACCAGATCATCGCGGGCGAGCGCCGCTGGCGGGCGTCGCAGCAGGCCGGGCTGCACGAAGTGCCGGTGCTGGTACGCGAGCTCAGCGACATCGAGACAATGGCCGCCGCCCTGGTGGAAAACCTGCAACGACAAGATCTGAACGCGGTCGAAGAGGCAGAGGGCTACAAGCGACTGATCGACGAATTCCGCATGACCCAGGAAGCGCTGGCGGAATCTGTCGGCAAGTCGCGCAGCCACATCGCCAACACGCTGCGTCTGCTCAACTTGCCCGCCACCGTGCTGGAAGAGGTGAAGAAGGGCACGCTGTCCGCCGGCCACGCCCGCGCGCTGCTGGCGCATCCCGAGCCGGAAAAGGCAGCTCTTGCGGTGATCTCGCGCGGCCTCAACGTGCGGCAGACCGAGGCGCTGAGCAGCCGCAAGCCGGACGTCGTGGCGCCGGTCGGCAAGCCGAAGGATCCGGAAACCGAGGCGTTGGCGCGTGATCTGTCTGAGCGTCTGGGACTTCGCGTCGATATCGCCTTCGACGGCACCGGCGGCTCGGTGCGACTGACCTATCGCTCGCTCGACCAGCTCGACGGCATCATCGCCCTGCTGAACGGCCGCGCATAGTCGCCGCCGCCCGACCGGCGATGGCGAGCACGGCATTGCGGCAGATTGTCTCGGCCGGAGCGCCGGTGCGCTTGCATTCGCGCTCCGCCGCCCAAAGCCGCTCCAGCCCCGCCGAACCCGATACCAGATCCCAGGCCCGCAGCGCGGCCCTGAAATTCGCCTCGCGCTTGAAGAACACCGGCGGACGCAGAGCGCGCATCGCCTCATCAATCCCCGCACCTTCGGCTGCCATCGCCAGCACGCGCACCACCCGGATCAACTGACCCGCCACAATGCGCAGCACCGCCACGGGCGAGCCGCCCTCGGCGAGCGACAATTCCATCGCCCGATCACAGCCCGGCACATCGCCACAGATCGCGGCAAACGACGCATCCTCCAGCGACAATCCGGACAGATCGCCGACACACAGCGCGGCGGCCTCGACATCCACCCGCCCCTGCGGCCCAGCAAACAGCGCCAGCTTGTCCAGCTCACTCTGAGTCACACCACGATCCGCCCCCAGATGGTCGGCGAGCCAGCCGACCGCGTCAGGGTCGATGGTCACTTTTGCCGCCGTCATCGTCGCACGGATCTGTTGGCCAATCGCCGCCTTGTCCATCGCGTAGCAGGCGAACACACCGGCATGCGGCGATTTCTCCAGCGCTGTCTTGAGCCGGGATTTGTTGGTCAGGCCGTAACCTTCGAGCACCAGCAGCCCACCGCCATCAACTTCGATGGCCGATTGCACCGCAGCCGTTGCCGTATCCGCCGCCTCGCGCAGCCTGACCACTTTGCGTCCGCCCATCAGTGACATCGACGCCAATTCGGAGCGCAGCACGCCGAGATTGTCGCGCTCGATCTCCACCACCAGGAATGGATCAGACAGCGATCCGGCAACCCCGCGCACCGTGCGTGCCGCCAATTCGCGGATCAGACCCTCATCCTCGCCGAAAAACAGGATCGCGCGCAATTCGCTCGGATTGGCGATAACAGCATCAATCCGGCGCGGCTCGATTTTCAACTGTCAACCCGGCTTCTGTTCTTTTTGGAAATACGCCGCAAGATCAGTGACAATCTGCTGCGAGATACTTGTCGAGATCCGCCGCAAGACGTCCTCATTGCGCAATTCCGTATAGAAATACTGCACGTCGACCAAGTTCGCGCCGTCATTCGACTTCGCCCAGCCTGATACCACATCACGCGGCTCACCCTTGACTGCCGTCAGCGTCCAATGCGCCGTCCCGATGACCCGCAATCTCGTCACCGCCGAGGTGGCGAACTCGGTGGCCACACCCTGTTCCGAGATCGTATAGGTCACCGAAAGCTGATAGGCGCGATCACTCAGACCGTCCGGGCCTTCCAGACGACGCTGCAATTCCTCGCGCAGCACCTGCCCGGGGCGCTCCGGGATCAGTGCCACATCGATCTGCCGCAGCCGGTCCGAGACCGCCCCGTTGTCGTGGCGGCCATACAAGGGTTGAAAGCCACAGCCGCTGCTGAGGGCGGCCAGCAATCCGGCTCCGATTGTCCGACGGCGGATCATGTTCACCCCGCGACCACGAAATTGACAATGCGGTTTGGCACATAGACCCGCTTGACGACGCGTTTGCCGTCCAGCGCACGCGCCACATTCGGCTCTTCCGCCGCCGCCGCCAGAACATCCTCTTCTTTCGCGCCTGGAGCAACCTCGATGGTGCCGCGCAGCTTGCCGAGAACCTGGACGGCAATCGTCACCGATTCGGCGGCGAGCAAGGCCGGATCAGCCACCGGCCAGTCCGACTGTGCGATCAACGTGCCCCCCGGCGTCAGGCGTGCAGCGATTTCCTCCGCCAGATGCGGCATCATCGGCGAGATCAACCGTGCAAGTGCCGCGAATGCCTCCGCGCGTGCCCAGGCCATCCCGGCCACGTCACCGGCGCGCTCGGCGTCGGTCAGCGCATTGGCGAATTCGTAGATGCGGGCCACAGCGACGTTGAAGCCGAAATTCTCCAGCGCCTCGGTGACCCCGGCAATCGTGCGATGCGTCGCCCGGCGCAGCGCGCGCGCGGCAGGGGCGAAATCGTCAGGCACCGCACCCGGCGCTCCGACAGGTGCCGTCTCGGCGAGGCGGAACAGGCGCTGGGTGAAGCGATAGGCCCCGAGCACGCCGCTCTCCGTCCACTCCATGTCACGCTCGGGCGGGTTGTCGGAGAGGATGAACCAGCGCGCGGTATCGGCCCCGTAGCGCTGGATGATCGCGCCCGGATCGATGGTGTTGCGCTTGGATTTCGACATCGCCTCGATGCGGCCGACAATCACTGTCTCGCCGGTGTCGATGTGGGTGACACTGCCATCGGCGTGGCGGACGATCTCTTCCGGATAGAGCCAGCGGCCATCTTGGCCCTTGTAGCTCTCGTGGTTCACCATGCCTTGGGTGAACAGCCCGGCAAACGGCTCTTTTGCCGAGAGATGGCCGGTGCGGCGCATCGCGCGGGTGAAGTAGCGCGAATAGAGCAGATGCAAAATCGCGTGCTCGATGCCGCCAATATACTGATCCACCGGCAGCCAATGATCCACCGCCGCCCGCGTCACCGGCTCATCGGCCAAAGGCGAGCAGAAGCGGGCGAAATACCAGGAGGAATCGACAAACGTGTCGAACGTGTCGGTCTCACGCAAAGCCGGCTTGCCGCAAGACGGGCAGTTGGCGTGTTTCCACGTGGGATGGTGGTCGAGCGGATTGCCGGGGCGGTCGAAGGTGACATCTTCCGGCAGACGCAGCGGCAGATCGGATTTCGGCACCGGCACCACGCCGCAATCGTCGCAATGGATCACCGGGATCGGGCAGCCCCAATAGCGCTGGCGTGACACACCCCAGTCGCGCAGACGCCAATTGACGACGCCGCGGCCGACGCCGATCTCCTCCAGCCGCGCAATCGCCGCAGCCCGCGCGGCATCCGGTGCCAGACCGTCCAGGAAGCCGGAATTGATCATCTCGCCGGTGCCGTCACAGGCCTTGTTGGCGATGGTGAAGCTCTGCGCATCCTCGCCCGGCGGCAGCACCACTGCGGTGACGGCGAGATCATATTTCCGAGCGAAATCAAGGTCACGCTGGTCATGACCGGGGCAGCCGAAGATCGCTCCGGTGCCGTATTCCATCAGCACGAAATTGGCGATCCAGACCGGATGCGACAGGCCGGTGAACGGATTGACCACCTGAAGCCCGGTGTCGAACCCCTTCTTCTCCAGCGTCTCCAACACCGCTTCCGACGTGCCCTTGCTCTGGCAATCGGCGACAAAAGCCGCCGCGTCCGGATCGCGGGCGGCGACGGCGGCAGCGATTGGGTGCTCGGCGGCAACAGCCAGGAAGGACATGCCGAACAGTGTGTCCGGGCGTGTGGTGTAGACCTCGATCTCCTCATCGCCCTCGGTCAGCTTGAAGCGCACCCGCGCGCCCTCGGAGCGGCCAATCCAGTTCGCCTGCATCAGCCGCACGCGCTCTGGCCAACGATCCATCTCGCCCAAGGCGGAGAGCAATTCGGGCGCTTCATCGGTGATGCGGAACACCCAGGTGGCGAGTTTTTTCTTCTCGACCAGCGCACCGGAGCGCCAGCCGCGTCCGTCGATCACCTGTTCATTCGCCAAAACCGTATTATCAACCGGATCCCAGTTAACATAGGCCTCGCGACGCTCCACCAGCCCCGCGCGCAGCATGTCGGTGAACAAAGCCTGCTGGTGGCCGTAATAGGACGGGTCACAAGTGGCGAATTCGCGCGCCCAGTCGATCGACAGCCCCATGCGCTTCAACTCGGCGCGCATATTGGCGATGTTGTCCCAGGTCCATTTCGCCGGATGCACGCCACGCTCACGCGCCGCGTTCTCGGCGGGCAGGCCGAACGCGTCCCAGCCCATCGGATGCATCACCGAAAAGCCGCGCGCGCGCTTGTAGCGGGCGACGACGTCGCCCAGCGTGTAGTTGCGCACATGGCCCATGTGGATCTTCCCCGAAGGATAGGGGAACATTTCGAGCACGTAGTATTTTGGTCGGCCGTCGGTCGGTACATCTTCCACGCGGAAGACGGATTGCGCGTCTCATGCCGCTTGCCAGCGCGGCTCAGCGGCGCGGAAATCGTAGCGCGGTGCGTCGGTTACGGGTTCAGACGCGACGACATGGGACGGAGCAGAGGAGGTCATGGACAGCCTGACGAGAGCGACGGAATTGCGCGTTCTCTATCGGGCAGAACCGGGCAGCGGGCAATATCCGCCGCCGCCCGTCTCCATTGTCGGAAGCGTTAACCGCCTTGAACGTTGGCCGCACGCAACTCGCGCGCACGGGTGAGGACCTTGTCTTCCATCTCGGTCGAGGTGCCCGGAGAGACCGGTGCATCAACCCACTGGCCGCCCTTCAGCACCTGATGGAACAGCGAAATATGCACCGCATCGGCGCGCAATTCGCGGCTGAGGATATAGGCCGTCGCCTTGAAGCGTTCGCCGGTGGCGTCGGCGGGGGTGTACCAGTCGGTGATGATCACGCCACCGAACGGGTCGGCCGAGATCAGCGGCATAAAGGCGAGGGTGTCGAGCGTACCGCGCCAGACATAGGCGTTCACACCAATGCCGGTGCTGCTGCCGCCAGCGCTGTCATTGCGGCTTTTGGAGACACCCAGTGTGAACAGCGAATCGTCCTCGCGGCCCAGCAGCGAGCCCTTCGGCCCCTGGAAGCGCGGATCGTTATACTCGTCCGGGCGTCCTTCGCGCGAATTTGAGCAGCCGGCCAGCGTGGCGGCAAACAGGCTGATGGCGACGGCGGCGACGAGGCGAACACGCATTGACTGGGGTTCTTTCGCGATGTGGGCGTATTGGACGGCGTTCCGATGGCCCCCTGATAGCGCAAGCCTGACCCAGCGCCAAGCGGGCGAGAATTCCCGCGGCGTGACAAAAAAGAAAGGCGGCGGGTTTCCCCGCCGCCCTCTTTTGGCGTCATCAAACTTCTGAAGGATCAGAAGATGAAGATGTTGCCGACGGCGATCGCGCGAGCGGTCGTCGTGTTGTTCACAGCGCCAGCCGTGCCGGTGCCGGTGTAGCTTGCGCCACCGATGCCCGAAGTCAGCAGGTCGATACCGGCCTGATGCTTCCAGCCATACACACCGGACACGAACACTTCAGCACCCGGAGCGTAGTCATAGGTGCCGCCCAGGGCGATGCCGTACTGGTGCAGCGTAGAACCGCCGTTGGTGATCGCCTGAGTGGTCGAGTTGGTCAGCGCATAACCAGCGCTGATCATGTTGATGTACTGGACGCCAACAACCGTGTGACCCCAAGCATAGTTCACGCCGAGCAGGAAGGACTGGCTGTTCTTCTGGCCGGTGCGCAGGATGCTGTTGTCGGTGTTCATCGCACCGCCAGTGTAGTGAGCGCCGACCGTCACGCCCGACATCGAAGCCGACAGACCGGCGTCGAGGATCGAGAGGTTCTTCGCGCGCGGAGCGGTGGCGATCAGGTTCGAGGTCGAAACCGTGCCGGACTGCATCGTGCCGACCTGGCCAGCAACAGCCACGCCGCCGAACGAGCCGCGATAGCGGACGTTGCCGTCGAACGTGTTGCGACGCACCAGGATCGGCTGACCATTGGTCGAGAAGCCGGTCGAGATGTTCTGGCAGTTCGCGGTGGTGTAGCCATAGGCGCAGGAGTCTTCACCCGTGCTGGCGTTCGGTTCGAAGCCGACGCCGAAGTCGAAGCCCGAGAACACCGGCGAGACGTATTCGATCTTGCCCTGCGTATAGGTCCAGGAGTTGCCCGGGAACGGATAGTCAGGAATGGTCGCGCTGCTGACCAGACGCTGAGCCGCACCGTTCCAGCCACCTTCCGGCTCACCAGCCATACCAGCTGCCACGTTCAGACGCGACAGCGAGTTGTCGGTGTAGCCGAACCACAGGCGACCGAGAGCCGGGGTGCCGACGTAGGCAGCTTCACGACGGAAGAACAGCACGTTGTTGGTCGAGGAGCTGTTCAGCGCCAGCGAAGCCGAGACGAGCTGGCCCGGGATGGTCGTGCCCGACGACGGGATGGTCAGCTTGCTGACGGAAACCGGAGCCTGAGCCGAAGCGTTGGCCGCGTTTTCCTGACGGATTTCGACGAGCGCACCGTATTCCAGGCCACCCTTCGACTTCGCATCAAAGCCCGTATAGATACGGACGTATTCCTGAACCTGCGAGTTGTCGGCCTTGGTGCCCGAAGCGAAGGCGCCACCGAGGGTCGAGCTGCCGCCGCTGGTGTAAAGGGTCGTGCCCGGCTTCTGAACGGTGCCGGTGTCAGAGCCAAAACCGACCTGAACTTCGAGGCGCGAACGCAGGAACGGGACAACAGTGCCCGGCTCCGGGAAAGCGCCCGACTGGGTGGCGAGACCCGTGGCCGGCGAGACGATCGGCTGAGGGGGCATCTGAGCATTTGCCTGGCCAGCGGCCAGGACGCCCAGACCGGAGATGGCCGTAGCGGCCAGCATGATCTTACGCATTTAATCCTCCAAAAATCGCCGCTAACGGCAGATTGCGAGCCTCGCCCCGTCTCCCAGTCGCTCACAGCAGCCGTGCCACGCACGGGGACTTTCTTACTGCGACGATGTAATCTGGGCGGGAGCCGCCAGACCTGTCAGAGTATTGAACTCCCGCTTCAGATCCGGCAATCCAGCCCCGACGCCTTACATGGCATTTGTGAAACACTGTGGCACAGACGCAACACGCGGCATCCCGTTGTTGCATTGCAACAAGATAGGCAAGTGAGACGAAATGATCTTGTCGGCAGACCCCAATCTCGTCGCAACAAACCTGCAGGAAATCCGCAACCGTATTGTCGCAGCTTGCGCGAACAGCGGACGGCGGCCTGAGGAGGTGACGCTGGTTGCGGTCTCCAAGACGCATCCGGCCGACGCCGTGCTGGAGGCTCTCGCCGCCGGACAGATGGTGTTCGGCGAAAACCGCGTGCAGGAGGCAGCACAAAAATTCCCTGGCCAGCGTGCGGCGCATCCGGCGATGCGGCTGCACATTATCGGCGGGCTGCAGACCAACAAGGCGCGCGAGGCGGTGCGGCTGGCCGACTGCATCGAGACCATCGACCGCCCGCGTCTGGCCGAGGCCATCGCCGACGCGATCCAACGCGAGGGGCGGTCGCCTGATCTGCTGGTGCAGGTCAATATCGGCGACGAACCGCAGAAAAGTGGCATTCCCACCGCCGAGGCGGATCACTTCATCGCAGATTGCCGCAACCGTTTCGGTGCAATGCTGCAAGGGCTGATGTGCATACCACCCGCTGACTCTGACCCCGCACCGCATTTCGCAGCTCTGGCCACGATGGCCCGGCGTCACGGTCTGGCCGTCATATCAATGGGGATGTCGGGGGATTTCGAGACGGCGATCGCACAAGGTGCGACCCATGTGCGGGTCGGTACCGCGATTTTCGGCCATCGCCCGCCGCTTGCACCGCCCGCCAGTGCACCCTAACCAATGCCCGCGCAGTCGAATGAGGGTCAGATGAGCGTCGCCGAACCAGAAGCCGAAGCCGAAGTCCTTCCCCACCATGTGCCGCATGGCGTGACCATGCCGTTGCTGCTCGGCGTGCTCGGTGTTGTGTATGGCGATATCGGCACCAGCCCGCTTTATGCGCTCAAGGCCAGCATCGACCAATTCGGGTCGGAGAAGATCGCGCAGGCTGATCTGCTCGGCGTGTTGTCGCTGATCTTCTGGTCGCTGATCCTGGTGGTGACGGTGAAATACGTCCTGCTGGTGATGCGCGCGGACAACCGTGGCGAGGGCGGCATTCTGGCGCTGATGGTGCTCGCCCAGCGCAGCATGCAGAACGCCAAGTTCCGCAAGCTGCTCGCCTTGGTCGGCATCGGCGGCGCGTGCCTGTTCTTCGGTGACGGCGTGATCACGCCCGCGATCTCGGTGTTGTCGGCCATCGAAGGCATGGAAGACGTAGCCCCCTCCTTGAAGGAATGGGTGCTGCCGGTCTCCGCTGTGGTGATCGTGGCCCTGTTTGCCGTGCAATCGCGCGGCACTGGCAGTGTCGGGCGGATCTTCGGCCCAGTGATGGCGGTCTGGTTCATCACGCTCGGCGGCTTGGGCGTGATTCAACTGGTGCAGAACCCGCAGGTGCTCTGGGCGCTGTCACCGACCTACGGCATCGCACTCTGCGCCACCCATGGCTGGACCGCCTTCGTCGCCCTCGGCTCGGTGGTGCTGGCCGTGACGGGGGCGGAGGCGCTGTATGCCGATATGGGGCATTTTGGTGCGGCCTCGATCCGGGTTGCGTGGAATCTGTTCGTGTTGCCGTGCCTGGTGTTGAACTATTTTGGCCAGGGTGCGTTGGTCCTCGCCGATCCATCGGCGGCGCAGAGCCCGTTTTATCGCATGGCGCCCAGTTGGGGGCTGATCCCGATGATCGTGCTCGCCACGCTGGCCACGGTGATCGCCTCCCAGGCGCTGATCTCGGGTGCCTATTCGGTGACACGCCAGTGCATGCAGTTGGGCTATCTGCCGCGCATGCGGGTGGACCACACCTCGGCGACCGAGGAGGGCCAGATTTATGTGCCGCAGATCAACACGGCCCTGATGGTGGGCGTTCTGGTTCTGGTCTTCGCCTTCCGCTCCTCCGACGCGCTGGCCTCGGCTTACGGCATCGCGGTGACCGGGACGTTTATCTGCACCTGTATCTTGTCCATCGTCGTCTTCCGCCGTCAGTTCGGCTGGGCGCGCTGGATGGCGCTGGGCATCTTCGGTGCCTTCACCCTGATGGACACGATGTTCTTCGCCGCCAATGCCCTGAAGATCCCGGAAGGCGGCTGGGTGCCGTTGATGCTGGGGCTCGGCCTGTTGGCGTTGATGACGAGTTGGCGGCGTGGGCGCGATTTGCTGGTGGATCGCTGGAAGCAGGACAGCTTGCCGCTCGCCGCTTTCCTCGCCCGGCTGCCGCATTCGCGCACCATCCGCGTGCCAGGCATGGCGGTGTTCATGACCGGCTCACCGGATTACGTGCCGGGCGCGCTGCTGCACAATCTCAAGCACAACAAGGTGTTGCATGAGAAAGTGCTGTTCGTGACCGTCTCGACCCGCGACGTGCCGGAAATGCCGACCGACGAGCGCGCCAAGGTGACGGAACTCGCCCCAGGCATTCACCGCGTGCTGCTGCGCTACGGCTATATGGAGAGCCCCAACCTGCCACGCGATCTCAGCATGCTGCGTGATCAGGGCGTGGAGATCGAGCCGATGCAGGCGAGCTATTTCCTCGGCCGCGAGACGTTGGTGCGCGCGATGGCGCCGAAAATGGCGATCTGGCGGATGTGGCTGTTCCTCTTCCTCGCCCGCAACGCAACACCCGCCACCGAGTTCTTCCGCATCCCGAGCGACCGCGTGGTGGAACTCGGTGTGCGGGTGGCGATCTAGGAGCAACGCCCGTCCGGCCGATCGATTCCGATCGGTCGGACCGTGCGCTAGCCCACCTACCCAAGAACTGCCTTCGCCACACCGATATACGTCGGAATGCCGAACAGCAGGTTGAACGGGAAGGTGATGCCGAGTGACATCGTCAGCGGAATGGCGAGTTGGGCCTGCGGCAGGGCCATGCGCAAAGCCGCGGGCACGGCAATATAGGAGGCCGATGCGCCCAGCGTCATCAGGATTGCAGCCCCTCCTGCGGACAGCCCGACCAGCCAAGCGAGGCCGAGCGCGAGGCTCGCCCCCACCAGCGGCGAGCCGAGGCCGAACACCACCAGTCCGGGCTTGAGATATTGCCGCCCGTCACGCAACCCACGCCCGGCGACGAGGCCCATTTCCAGCAGGAACAGGCATAGGAAGCCGGGGAACAGATCGACCAGGAAGGGCTTGACTGGGGCTGCGCTTTTCGCGCTCGCCACCGCACCGATGACGAGTGCTCCGAGCAGCGTCAGAACCGAGCCGTTGAGCAGCACCTCGCGGACCGTGCCGCGTTGGTTGCTCTGCGATCCACCGGCCAGCAGGAGTGCGGCGAGGATCGCAGGAGTCTCCATCGAGGCGGCGACGGCAACCATGAAGCCCTCAAACGGGAGGCCAACCTGGGTCAAGGCCCCGGTGGCGGCGGCGAAGGTGACCGCCGAGATCGAGCCGTAGTGCCCAGCAATCGCGGCCCGGTCGACCCGCGGAAGATGGGTGAGAGCGCCAAGCGCAGGGAAAGCGAGAAGTGGCATCGCAAATGACAAGCTCGCCCCCGCCACGAGAGCCGTGACCAGTTGCCAGGTGATGCCGTGATTGGCGATCTCCAGCCCGCCGCGAAAGCCGATGGACATCATCAGATAGAGTGAGAGCAGCCGCGCCACCGGCTCCGGCACCGCCAGATCGGATCGCGCCAACGCGGCGCCGACGCCGATGACGAAGAACAGCACCGCCGGCGAGAGCAGGTTTTGTAAAGCCAGATCGATCAGCATGCGAGGCACTCCCAGTTGGACACTCTGGGAATTGACTAGGCAGTTCACCATGATATGGGAAATTGATAGTTTTAAATGCTTCCATTGCCATTCATGATGTTGGTGCCATGCCCCGCCCTCTCCTCACCCTCGATCTCGATCTGGTCCGCAGCTTCGTCGCCATCGCAACGCTCGGGCAGTTCACCCTGGCGGCGTTGCGGCTGGGGCGTCAGCAATCGACGATCTCGTTGCAGATCGCCCGATTGGAGACGGCCCTCGGCGCGCGTCTGCTGGAACGCTCACCACGCGCGGTGCGACTGACGCCGGAGGGTGAGCGGTTTCTGCCGCACGCCCAGCGCCTGCTCGCGCTGAACGACGCGGCGGTGGCGGAATTGTCGGAACCGGCGATGATCGGCACCGTGCGGCTTGGCACACCGGAGGATTTCGCCACCACGCATCTGCCCCAAGTGCTCGCCCGCTTCGTGCAGGCCTATCCGGCGGTGGCGTTGGAGGTGACGTGTGATCTCACGCTCAACCTGTTGGAAGGCTTCCGCGAGGGAAAGTTCGATCTGGTCCTCGCCAAGCGCGAACCCGATGCCAGGGCGGCCCGCGAGGGGCTCAAGGTCTGGCGCGAACAATTGGTCTGGGTGTCGGGCGAGGCGGAATTCGACCACGACGATGGCCCGGTGCGGCTGGTGGTCTCACCGGAGCCCTGTGTCTACCGCAAACGCGCCACCCAGGCGCTGGATCGGGTGGGATTGGCGTGGCGGGTGGCCTATACCTGCGGCGCGCTGTCCGGGGCGATTGCGGCGGTGAAGGCGGGGCTCGGCGTCTCCGTGCTGCCGCGCGACATGGTTCCGGAGGGGCTGCATGTCTGCGGGGCGGCGGAATTGCCGCTGCTCGACGAGACCGAAATCGCCCTGCTCGATCACGGTGCCCTCAGCCTGCCCGCACGGCGGCTGAAAGAACATATCGTGCGCGCTCTGGGCTGAGGTGACGCCGATGCGATGGACGATTAAGAGGCGTCGAACCGGAACAGGGGCAGGTGATGAACGATCTCGACACGCGGCTGGAAGCGGCCGTCGGGCTGGCGCGCGCGGCGGGCGATCTGGCGATGCAATATCTGCCCAACCCCGGGGCCGCGACTGCCACGCTGAAAGGCGCGCAGGACTGGCTCACCGAGGCCGATGGCGCGGTCGAGGCGTTCCTGGCCGAGCAGATCGGCGAATTGTTCCCCGAGGACGGGTTCCAGGGCGAGGAGGGCGGCGAATTGCGGCCCGGCCAGCGGCGCTGGGTGGTGGACCCGATTGACGGCACCTCCAATTTTGCTCGCGGCGGCAAGCGCTGGTGCGTCTCACTCGGACTGATCGAGGGCACCACGCCGCTGCTCGGCGTGCTGGTCGCACCAGCTCTGGATGAGGTTTATGCGGCGCGTCTGGGCGGTGGAGCGACGCTGAACCGGCGGACAATCCGCGCCGCGTCGACCACCGAGATGCCGCGCGCGATGATCGAGGTGGGCTGGAGCCCGCGCCGCCCGAACGCTGAATACCAGGCGATCTGCGCGCGTGTGCAGGAAGCGGGTGCGATGCTGCGGTCAGGCGGCTCGGGTGCCATGGGGTTGGCCGATGTCGCGAGCGGACGGCTCGACGGCTATGTCGAGGCGCATATCAATCTGTGGGATGTGGCCGCCGGTCTGGCGATCCTGGCCGAGGCAGGGGCCTATGTCTCGCCATTCCTGGACGGCAGCGGGCCGGTGAGCGGAGATGTCATTATTGCCGCGGCACCGCGCATTTCCGCAGAATTGCGGCAGATTTGGCGGCCTCACGCACCGCAAAATGCTGCTTTCACCGAGTCATAATATTTCTTGCCACCCAATTCCGGCATTGATGCATCGAAGTTGCTTTCGCATCAATCTGGAGGGGAGCCATGACTGACACGAACGTATCGCCCGGGATAGCCTCGGCAAGCACCGTGCTTGAGGTGCAGACGACCACCCACGGTCATGCGCATCATGCGCATTATCACCGCCCGAACATGGACGCCAAGCCGGGCCTGATTGGCGCGCTGTTGTTCGGAGCCCTGCTGATCGCCGGTCTGGCCTTCGTGGCCTACGGGCTGTCGACCGATATCAACGACGCGGGCGGTGAGCCGGTGGCGGTGGCGGCATTCGTTTTGCTCGGCCTAGCACTGCTGATCGCGCTCGGCTTCGAATTCGTCAACGGGTTCCACGACACCGCCAACGCGGTGGCGACCGTGATCTACACCCGCGCGCTGCCGGCGCAGTTCGCGGTGGTCTGGTCGGGCATGCTCAACCTGATTGGCGTGCTGACCTCCTCGGGCGCGGTGGCCTACACGGTGGTCAGCCTGCTGCCGGTGGAGCTGATCCTGCAGGTTGGCAGTTCGGCGGGTTTTGCGATGATCTTCGCGCTGCTGATCGCGGCCATCATCTGGAATCTCGGCACCTGGGCGCTGGGCATTCCGGCCTCGTCCTCGCACACGCTGGTCGGCTCGATCATCGGCGTCGGTCTGGCCAACCAGTTCATGGATTTCAACGGCGACGGCACATCCGGCGTCGATTGGGGTCAGGCGATGGGCGTGGGGCGCACGCTGCTGGTCAGCCCGATCTTCGGCTTCATGATGGCCGCTGTGCTGGTGGTGATCCTGAAACTGGTCACCAACGCGATGATGAAGGACAACAAGCTGTTCACCACGCCGGACGGCGAGAACCCGCCGCCGTTGTTGATCCGTGGCCTGTTGATCCTGACCTGCTCGCTGGTGTCGTTCTTCCATGGCTCGAATGACGGCCAGAAGGGCATGGGCCTGATCATGCTCATCCTGATCGGCGCGCTGCCGACCGCCTATGCGTTGAACCGCACAATGCCGGCCGCCGAGGCACCCGCCTTCATCGCCAAGATGCAGGCCGCCCAGGCGGTGTTCCAGGCTCATGGCAACAACATCACGCTCACGCCGGATGCGGCGCGCGTGAAGGTGACGGATGCGCTGAAGCTGCGTCGCTTCGACGAGACCACGTTTGCCGGTGCCGCCAGCCTGGCGGGCGACATTGCCCAGCAAGTGCAGAGCAATGGCGAGGTTCGCAAGATCCCGGCCGCTGCTGTGCAGAACGTGCGCAACTCGATGTATCTGGCCGACGAAGCCGTTCGCCTGATGCCGAAGACCGGCTTTTCGGCCGATGAAGTCAAGACGCTGGCGACCTTCAAGTCCGCTCTGGACAACGGCACCAAGTTCATCCCGTGGTGGGTGAAGGTGACTGTGGCGATCGCCCTCGGCATGGGCACGATGGTGGGCTGGAAGCGCATCGTGGTGACCGTGGGCGAGAAGATCGGCAAGACGCATCTGACCTACGGCCAGGGTGCCTCGGCCGAACTGACGGCCGCCTTCACCATCGCAGCGGCAGACATGTATGGCCTGCCGGTTTCGACCACCCACGTGCTGTCCTCCGGCATCGCCGGGACGATGGCGGCCAATGGCTCGGGCCTGCGTTGGGCGACGGTGCGTTCCATCGCGATGGCTTGGGTGCTGACCCTGCCTGCGGCGATGGTGCTGGCCGGCTCACTGTTCTACATCTTCCGCACGATGTTCTGACGCTGAGAGATGTTTTGAGTGAGAAAAGCCGGGGACCTTAAGGTTCCCGGCTTTTTCTGTTTCGGGCGAGAGGCGTGATGGTTCCCGTGAGGTCAAACATCCCAGGATGAGGGACTTCCCCAACACCCCAACCCGGCGCAGCATGGCGCGATGACTCCCGCCCGCCGCCTCACGCTCGCCCTCGGTTTCACCCAAACGATCGGCCACGCGACCTCGTATTACGTCCCTTCCGTGCTCAACGCGGCGGTCTCGGAGAGTCTGGGCGTGTCGCGCACAGCACTGCTGGCGGAATTCACCCTCGCATTGCTGGTCTATGGCCTCGCCTCCCCCGGCGTGGGGCTCGATGTCGTGATGCTCGTCCTTGGACTGGCGGCCTTGGGCTGTCTGCTGATGTTGCGACGGAGTGTCAGGACATGATCCACACGCGACGGCTCACACTGGGCATCGGCTTCACCCAGACGCTGGCTTGGGCCACCACCTATTACATTCCAGCGACGATGTCGGTGCCAGCGGCGGCGGAATTCGGCGTCTCGCAGACGCTGCTCGTCGGCGGGTTCTCGGCGGGGCTGTTGATCTGCGGCGGCCTGTCTCCGCTGGTCGGGCGGTTGATCGACAATGATGGCGGACGCGGCGTGTTGATCGTGGCACCGCTCATCACCGCCATCGGACATCTGCTGCTCGCCTTCGCCCCCAACGTATCGCTCTGGTTCCTCGGCTGGGCGGTGATGGGTGTGGGCATGGCGGCGGGGCTGTACGACGCAGCCTTCGGCACCATCGGACGCCTGCTCGGCAGTGCGGCCAAACCCGCGATCGTCGGGGTGACGATGATGGCGGGCTTCGCCTCCACGGTCGGATGGCCGACTGGGACCTATCTGGTGGCGTCGGTGGGATGGCGAGACACGCTGCTCATCTTCGCCCTGGTCCAGGTTCTGGTGATCCTGCCGGTGATCCTCGCCTGCGTGCCGAGGCTCTCGGCGGCCCCGGGGCTGGGTGTCACCGCACACACGCATGCCGAGACCCCGCCGCCGCCGACCGGGGCATTCTTCTGGATGGCGACGTATTTCACCATGCGGGCGGCGATCAATGCGGCGGTGTTTGTCCATCTGTTGGTTCTACTCAAAGGGCTGGGCTACGGGGTGAATGTGGCGGTTGGAGCGGCGGCCTTGATCGGTCCGGCGCAAGTAGGCGCGCGGGTGATCGACTGGTTTTTCGGCCGCCATCTCTCGCCGCTGAAATCGGCAATCTATGCGTCCTCGGTTCTGCCGATCTCCGTCTTCGCATTGCTGTTGGGTGTGCCCGCGCCGGTGTTCACCGTGGGGTTCGGCGCCTCGAACGGGGTGTTCACCATCAGCAAAGGCACGCTGCCGATGTATATCTTCGGCGCATCGGGTTATGCCGTGCGGGTGGGATTGCTCGCCCGCCCGGCGATGATCGCCTCGGCCATCGCCCCCACGCTGTTCGCCCCTATCGTCACCGCACTGCCCGCCGTCTGGGTGGTGGTGATCCTCGGCGGGCTCGGAACGGTGGCGTTTGGCTGTCTGTTGATGCTCAGGCGGTGAGTTTGCGGATGGCGGTGATCGCGGCCTCCGTGTCCCACGCAACGCCGCCCTCCAGCCGCCCGCGCTCGTTCCCGTTTCGGTCGATGATGATCGAGGTCGGCAGGCCACGAGCCCCCCAGCCACGCGCGGCATTGCCGAATTTGTCGAGCCAGATGCCGAGATGGGCGATGTTGTGCGCCGCGTAGAATTTGCGCACCTGATTGGCCCCGCCACGATCCGAGGAGAGCGGGACAACCACGATCCCCTCCTTCTCCAGCACGGCCGCCAGGCGATCAAGTGACGGAAGTTCGGCCACGCAGGGCACGCACCAGGTTGCCCACAAATTCAGCACAACACCTTTGCCCAGAAACGCGGCAGGGGTGAGTTCCGCGCCATCCGCATCGGTGAAGGTCTGGCTGGCGAACGGGATTGGCGGTTCGGTGGGCTTCATCGAGTCGAACCCGCGCAGTTCCACCTCCGGTTCGGGCTTCGGCGTGAGGATGGTCTGGGCCGCGAGTTTGCGCAGGGGCAGGAGCGGCGTTAGGGTCGCGCCCGCAAGACAGGCCGTGACAGCACGGCGGCTGAACGAATTCATCAGGAACCTTCCCCTGTGAGCAAACCCGAAGACCTGCGCAACACTGAAGCAAACATGCAGTGGGGTGGCCGCTTTGCCGGTGGCCCGTCTGCGATCATGCAGGAGATAAATGCCTCCATCGGCTTCGACCGCAAGATGTGGCGGCAAGACATTCGCGGCTCGCTCGCCCATGCAGCCATGCTGGCACAGCAGGGCGTGATCACGCTGGACGATGCCAGCCAGATCGAAGCCGGGCTCAGGCAGATCGCCAGCGAAATCGAGGCGGGGAATTTCCCCTTCGTCGATGAGCTGGAAGACATCCACATGAACATCGAGGCCCGGCTGACCGACCGCATCGGTGAGGCAGGCAAGCGTCTGCACACCGGGCGCAGCCGCAACGATCAGGTGGCGACCGATTTCCGCCTCTGGGTGCGTGACGCGATTGACGGCATCGATGCGCAGCTTGCCGATGTGATGCTCGCACTCGCCACCCGCGCCGTCGAGCACGCTTCTGACCCCATGCCCGGTTTCACCCATCTGCAAACCGCACAACCCGTGACCTTCGGCCACCACATGCTGGCCTATGTCGAAATGCTGAGCCGTGATCGCGGCCGTCTGGCCGATGCACGGCGTCGCCTCAACGAATGCCCGCTCGGTTCGGCAGCACTGGCGGGCACCTCGTTCCCGCTGGACCGGCACATGACCGCCGAGGCCCTGGGCTTCAACCGGCCCACCGCGAACTCGCTCGACGCGGTGTCGGACCGTGATTTCGCGCTGGAATTCCTGTCGGCGGCGGCGATTTCGGCGATGCATCTGTCGCGTCTGGCCGAGGAGATCATCATCTGGTGCTCGGCCCCCTATCGCTTCATCCGCCTGTCGGACGCCTACACCACCGGCTCCTCGATCATGCCGCAGAAACGCAATCCGGACGCCGCCGAGCTGGTCCGCGCCAAAACCGGCCGAATCACCGGCTCGCTGGTGGGCCTGCTGACGGTGATGAAGGGACTGCCGCTCGCCTACGCGAAGGACATGCAGGAGGACAAAGAGCCGGTGTTTGACGCCGCCGATGCCTGGGCGTTGAGCCTCGCCGCCACCGCCGGGATGGTGCGCGACCTGAAGCCCGACCTCGCCCGCCTGCGCGAATTCGCGGGCTCCGGCTTCTCGACGGCGACTGATCTCGCCGATTGGCTGGTGCGGGTGCTCAAACTTCCCTTCCGCACCGCGCATCACGTCACCGGCCGCTTGGTGGCGCTGGCCGAGAACCGCGAGGTTGATCTCGCCGATCTCACGCTTGCCGAGATGCAGGCGGTGGAGCCCGGCATCACGCAGGAGATTTTCAGCGTGCTGACCGTCGAAGCCTCGGTCGCCTCGCGCCGCAGCTATGGCGGGACCGCCCCGGAAAATGTCACATTGCAGGCGCAACGATGGCTGAAGGTGCTGGCATGAAAACGGCTCTGATATTGCTGGCTGTGTTGGCTGTTGCGGCATGCGGCAAAAAAGGCCCGATCCAGCCGCCTGGGCCTGCGGATCAAGTGACGTATCCAAAGGTTTATCCGGCGTATTAGCGCATGATAAATTTGCGTTGAAACTTGACCACCCCAAACCGTCATTGCAAGCGGAGCGCAGCAATCCATCGCGATGCAGCCAATTCAGCGATGGATTGCTGCGCACCGCTTGCAATGACGGAGTTTTATCGGTTCGTCCCTACGCCACACGCCCCATTAAGTAACAACCCGGAACATTGACGCCGCCATCTCCCGTCTGCGCGCGATGGCTTTTTCAACCGCCTTCTCCCGCCGCGCCCAGGAGATCACCCCGCGCGGCAGCTTGATCCGCAACGGCTCCGGCTTCGGCCTCGGTGTGCGCGGTTTCGGCACACGCGGCGCTGTCACCATCCACGCCAAATCCACCCCCAATGCCCGGCACAAAGGCCGCAGCATCCGCTTGGCTTGCGGCGCCGCCTCCAGCAATTCCACCATCTCTGGCGTGTTCAGCAAATCGCGGAGTTGGTTGGTGAAATACGCCGCATTGTGCTTGCCCGCCTCCAGCATCCAGCCCCATTTGCGCGGCATCAGCACATAAGGATTCTTCGGCGCACGCGGCCCCGGCGTGACAACACGCGACATCGCAGCTTGCAGCTTGCCCGCACGAAACCGCAGCAGCAATCGCTCAAGCCGTCTCCGGATCGTGCTGACCCGATTGTGGAACACCAGCGTGAGCGCAGGCTCCATCGCCCGCCAATTCCCAAACACCGCCAACAGCCCACACAAAATCGTCCGCACACGTGCGGTGATCGGGTCTGATGCAGCCACCGAAGGGGCGAGTGGGAAAGGATAATAATCCATCGACCAGCTTATTTCAGATTTGGTGGCGGTTTTCAATAGAATTCTTTCCTAACACACCGCCCCGTAGCCCGCATCAACGATGCGGGGCTCTCACCGCAGACACGCATTGTCGGGTTCAACCCGCATCGTTGATGCGGGCCACGCGATCGCACCCGATCCGTCAGATTCCGCCTGCCCTTCGCTTTCGTTTCCCTCGCGAGGAAACGCGGTGTCGGCACCAGCGTCCAACCCAATCCACTCACCGACGTCATTGCGCGCGCAGCGTGGCAATCCAGGAGTGCCGCCAAATCACCACCCTACCGCCCAAGCCTCGACCCCTGATATAATCCCCCATGGACCGCCAGACCGCCCTTTCCACCCTACGCGCCCACGAAGCCGAATTGCGGCATCTCGGTGTTGAGCATCTGTATCTGTTCGGCTCCACCGCGCGCGACGAGGCCGGAGAGGATTCGGATGTTGATCTGTTCTTCGATTACCGGCGTGGACAGTTCGGGCTCTACGAATTGCTCGACGTGAAAGACGCCGCCTCCCGCATACTGGGCCGGGACGCAGACGTGATGACGCGCGACAGCGTACACAAGGCGTTGCGTGCACGGGTGGAAGCAGAGGCCGTGCAGGTTTTTTGATGGGATCACGCTCTGTCGCTCTTCGATTGGATGACATGATCGAGGCCGGCGAACGCGTGCAAGCTGTGGCCACGACTTTGACGGCTGATGTTGCCGAAGAGGACTGGCAGACAATTTGGCTGATGCAGCGAGGGATTGAGATCATCTCCGAGGCCAGCCGACATTTGCCGGACGATCTCAAGGCCCGGCATCCGGAGATTCCGTGGCGCAAATTGGCAGATTATCGGGAACGTGCTGCGCCATGGCTATCAGACTGTCTCTGCGCCGCTTTTGCGGAAGCTGGCGGGCGAGGATCTGGCGATGTTAATGGCGGTCTGCCGTGCAGAACGGGCTTCAAACCCGTAGGGCGGAAGCGCGAAGCGCCTCCGCCGATCGGGGTACCGCCAAGAAAAGGCGGAGGTGCTTCACACGTCCAGCCTAAGATTTCGGTTGGTCCACCTTTTCGGTGGTTTCGATGCCTCATGAAGAACCAGCCAGATCAACAACGAAAATCCAATCACCACGATCAGAACCACCCACGTTGTCAGATCACCATTTTTCAGTGATTCAAATGTTTGAGCCAGAAAACGAAACGTAAAGTTTGCCGCCTGCGGTAACCAAACAAGCAACAGAAGTCCCTAAAGCAGGAATCCGATCAGTTCGAAGATACCCTCGACCGTGTGCATGCCAGCTTATCCCCTCAATCACGCCCACGAAGCACCCGGCGTTCGTAGATCCAAATGACGATCAAAGCCCCCAAGCCAGCCAAAAAGCCCCAAAAGCCAGTCGCCAGAATGATTTCGCCCACCATCTGCATCAGAAATCGCACAAGCGCTTCCATCGAGTCCTTGGCGAAGCAACGGAAAGGACAGTATCGCCAACGGCACCGCGGCAATAAATGACATTTCGAGTGAGACGGGCCGACCTCGCCCATCATCGGCCTGCCGCAAGACGGCGGGTTGCACTGCGCTGACCCGCCCTACATCATAAGAGCATGGCCTCGCTCTCCCCCCTCCCCTCGCCGGATTTCGATCTCTCCCCCGAAGCCCTGGTCGCAGCCCGACCTTGGCTGAAGCGCCATGCGATGGATGGGCTGTTGCTCGAAGACGTGCCGCTCAACGCCATCGCCGATGCGCTCGGCACGCCGACCTATGTCTATTCGGCAGGCACCATCCGCGCGCGTCTCGCAGCCCTCACCAACGCGCTGAAGGGCCTCGATTGTCAGGTGCATTTCGCGGTGAAGGCCAATGATCACCTCGCCGTGCTCCGCCTGATGCAGCAAGGCGGGGCCGGGGCTGACGTGGTCTCCGGCGGCGAATTCCTGCGCGCCCGGCGTGCGGGCATCGACGCAGCACACATCGTCTTCTCCGGCGTCGGCAAAACGGCGGACGAAATCCGGCTCGCCCTCTCGCAAGACATTTACCAGCTCAATGTCGAATCCGCCGAGGAACTCGACACCATCTCCGCCCTCGCCACCGCGATGGGCAAGACCGCCGATATCGTGCTGCGGATCAACCCGGATGTGGATGCAGGCACCCACGCCAAGATCACCACCGGCAAGGCGGACAACAAA
>CAITEF010000480.1 GCA_903891315.1 uncultured Rhodospirillales bacterium
CCGGGTGCGGGTGGCCGTGCTGGTGGCAGGGGCCGGAATGAATGTGCAGGAATCCGAGGATGCCGCGGCCCGGCTGCCTGCACCGATCTCCTTTGCCGTCTCACCCTATGCGTCCAAACTCGATCCGCTGCTCGATCATATAAGATCATCCGGGCATGAGTTGCTGGTCAGCCTGCCGCTGGAGCCTGTCGGATTTCCGCTCAACGATCCTGGCGATCACGCGCTGCTCACCGGGGCCCCGGTGGCGCAGAATGCGCAGCGGCTGGAATGGGTGTTGACCCGGTTCAACGGCTTCGTCGGTGCCACCGGGGCGCTTGGAGAGATGCGGGGCGAGCGGTTTTCCGCCTCGCTGTCACAGATGGAACCGCTGCTCGACACACTGGCCGAGCGCGGCCTGCTCTATGTTGACCCTCGTCCAAATGCCCGACAGCTTGGCAGCCGGCCGCAGAAAACGCCGGTCGCCTATCGCGGCGTCGATATCGTGCTCGATCTTGAGCCTGGATCGGCCGCGATGGACGCTGCCCTGGCACGGCTGGAGAAACTCGCGGTGATGCGCGGGGGGGCGATTGGGCTGATCAGCAGGCCATCGCCGCTCGCGGTCGAGCGACTCGGGGTGTGGGCGGTGGCGCTGCCCAGCCATGGGGCTGCTCTTGCGCCGGTCAGCACGGTGGTGCAGATGCCGCAGGCCCCCTAAAAGGGCGCGATCTGCCTGTCAGGAGCGAGGCCCCCATGATCGACCCCGCCACTTTGCCCTATCGCCCGAATGTGGGGGCGGTGCTGTTCAACTCTGCCGGTTTGGTCTGGATCGGCCGTCGCCGCCAGCACCCAACCCAGGAAGCCGCCCCCGGTGGCTGGCAATTGCCGCAAGGTGGGATCGACGCCGATGAAGACCCGGCGAAAGCCGTGTTCCGCGAACTCGCCGAAGAGATCGGCACGGATCGCGCCGAGATCATCGCCGAGCATCCCCAATGGCTGACCTATGATCTGCCGCCGGACATCATCGGCAAGGCGTTGGGCGGCAAATATCGCGGCCAAACCCAGCGCTGGTTTGCGCTGCGCTTCACCGGTGTTGATTCTGATATCAATCTCGAAGCCGAGGCGCATCCGGAATTCGACGCGTGGCGCTGGGCGCATCTGGCTGAGTTGCCGGGGCTTGCGGTGCCATTCAAGCGTGACATTTACGAGATTCTTGCACGCTCCTTCGCCCATCTGGCGGCCTGAGCGACCAGATCCCATCTGCTGTTTTCGAACGGAGACTCCCATGCGCCGCCTTCTGACCCTCGCCGCCCTGCTCCTCGCTGTCCCTGCCTTGGCCGCTGACGACGCCGTCCGCATCGGCAATGTCGACACCACCTTCCGCGTGGTCGGCCGCAATGACCGCGTGGTGATCGAGCGCTATGACGACCCGAAGGTCGATGGCGTGAGCTGCTACGTCTCCCGCGCCGAGACCGGCGGCGTGAAGGGCTCGCTCGGTCTGGCCACTGACCCCAACCGCTTCTCAATCGCCTGCCGCGCCACCGGCCCGGTGACGATGCGCAACCAGGTGCCGGACAACGAAGTGGTCTTCGGCGAGAAAGCCAGCCCGTTCTTCAAGGAAATCCGCGTCTCGCGCCTGTTCGACCGCCAGAAACAGGTGCTGGTCTATCTGGTCTGGTCGACCTTCAGCATCGGCACCGATGGCTCGGCCTATAACAGCGTCACCGCGGTGCCGTTGAGCCGTTAATCACCCTCGTGAGGAATGAGAGCGTGATGGCCTTGGGTTGAAGCTGGACCACCCCAAACCGTCAATTGCTGCGCTGCGTTTGCAATTGACGGTTATTCTTCGCGCTCGATCTTCGCCTGATCCAGCTGCGTCACCACACGGCGCTGCTCGCTCTCTTGCGCCGTCTTCTCCGCCTTGGTCCGCCCGAACTTCGCGCGATTGGCCTCGGCCTCGCGCGCCTGTTCCGCGCGGGCACGCTCTTTTTTCACACGACGGAGGTTGACCAATTCGCCCATAGCGGCATCCTGGAGCCGATCAAGGGAGGTTCCAATGGGCAATTTCGTCACGCTGACCGCTGCTGACGGTCACAATTTCCAGGCCTGGGTCGATGGACCGGAAGACGCCAAGGTCGGCGTCGTGGTGATCCAGGAAATCTTCGGCGCCAACTCGCATATCCGCAATGTCTGCGCCCGCTTCGCCGCCGAAGGCTACCGCGCCATCACGCCCGCCCTGTTCGACCGCGTCGAACGTGGTGTCGAACTCGGCTACGAGCCCGCCGATGTGGCGCGGGGGCGCGAATTGCGCGGCAAGGTTGCCGATGCCGATGCGATGCGCGACGTCGAAGCCTGTGCGGTGGCCTTGGGCAGCCGCGCGCGCGGCATTGTCGGCTATTGCTGGGGCGGCACGATTGCCTGGTGGGGCGCGACGCGCTCGACCGATTTCGCCGCCGCCAGCTCATGGTATGGCGGCGGGGTTGCCGGCGCCCGCACCGAAATCCCGAACTGCCCGGTGCAGATGCATTTCGGTGAGAAAGACGCGGGCATTCCGATGAGCGATGTCGAATTGGTGCGCCAGGCCCAGCCAGGCGTGGAAATCTTCGTCTACCCGGACGCTCCGCACGGCTTTGGTTGCGACGACCGCTCCGCCTATCGCCATGACGCTGCGGAACTGGCCTGGGAGCGGACGCTGGAATTCTTCAGCGAGCATCTGCGCGGCTGATTTGCCGGGGGAGCTGATTTGCCGGGGGAATCGTAGGGCGGAAGTGCGCAGCACCTCCGCCGTCTGCGCCGCCATGCGGTCTTTACGCATTCTTCTCCCAGCCCCGAGGCCCTTGCTGCCAATATGTAAGGGCATGCCCCGCCGCCTTTGCCGCCTTCCAGCGCGCGCGGGCGGCCAGCACCGCTTGGTCGTCATTGCCGTCGAACAGATCGAACACGCGCTGGAACGCCTCAACCCGCGCCGATTCCGCCCCGTCTATCAGAAACAGGAAGCGCGCCCCGTTCGGCGCTTCGTCGTCGGCGGTGATCCAAATCGGCTGCAAATCCGCCTCACCCGTGGCAGGCGTCCCATGCGGCAGCCAATCCGGCTCCGGGCAGAGCCACAACGCCGAATCCAACGCCTCCACCCGCTCTGGCGAGCCACAGATCACCACCGCGCGCTCCCCCGCCTTCAGCGTACGCCCCAGCAAGGCGGGCAGCGCCAGATCGGCGGTGGTGCGGGTGAGGTGATAGAAGCCGATCTCTGCCATGCTCAGGCCCGATGCGGGTCTTCAAAGCGTTGCGAGACCAGCCGATCCAGCAGCCGCACGCCGAACCCGGTGGCCCCAGCAGCGTGGCGGTCATCCGCCGCCTCACGCGCCTCGACGCCCGCAATGTCCAGATGCACCCAAGCAGCCTCGCCGACGAACTCCGACAGGAACGTCGCCGCGTGGCTCGCATCCGGCTGATAGCGGCCCTTGGCGCAGTTCGCGATGTCGGCAATGTCGGAATTCAGTGCCTCGCGATACCCCGCCCCCAGCGGCATTCGCCAGACCAACTCGCCCGTCGCCTCGCCTGCCGCCGCGACATAGGCCGCCAGCGCGTCGTCATTGCTGAACAACCCGCCCATCTCATGGCCGAGACCGACCACGATGCTGCCAGTCAGTGTTGCCAAATCGATCACCGCCTGCGGCTTCAACCGCGCCACCGCCCAACCCAGCGCGTCGGCAAGCACCAAGCGGCCTTCGGCATCCGTGTCGATCACCTCAATCGTCTTGCCACCGAAAGTGGTCAGCACATCGCCTGGACGATACGCCTCCGCCCCGATGGCATTCTCCGCCAGCGCCAACACCGCGCAGGCAGGTGCGGCCGAGCGGCGCAGCGCAAGACTGAGCATAGCACCAGCACAGGCCGCCGCCCCCGCCATATCGGCCCGCATCTCCCACATCTTGTCGGCGGGCTTGATGCAGATGCCGCCCGTGTCAAACGTGATGCCCTTGCCAACGAACACCACCGGCGGCGTCTCCAGTGCCCCCTCCCAGCGCAGCAGCACCAGGCGCGGGCGATGCGCGGAACCCCGACCGACAGCCAGCAACGCGCCCAGCCCCTCATGCGCCAGTGCGCGGCGCTTGAGCACGGTGATCGAGACACCGGCTTTCCGCAGCGGTTCGAGCCTGTCGATAAACCCGTCCGGACTCAGCACATCCGACGGCAGCGCCACCAGATCGCGTGCCAGCTTCGCCCCTTGCCACGCCGCCTCGGCATTGCTCCACGCCGCCTCAATCCCCGGCGCGTTGCTCAGCAAGTCGATATTGGCGAGTTTCTGCGCCTCAGGATTGGGATCACGCCGGTTCTGCGGCGGCGTCCAGCCTCGCAGCATCGCGCCAAGTGCGAACGCTGCCGCAGAACCGGCGAGCAGGCCGCGCGCGTCGAGCGCAATCCGCTTCAGCCCGCCGAGCCGTGCCACCGCGAGCGCACCCGCACTCCGATAACTCGCCTCAGTGGGGGAGGGGCCGACACCCACCAGCAGCAAAACCTGCCCGAGACTGCGCACCTCGCAACACGTCCCGGCCACCCCGCTGAACCCGGCAACGCGGGCAGCCGCCTCAGCCTCGTCAGGCAATGCGCCGCCCAGCGGCACCGGCAGTGCCACGGCGACCGCTTTCGGTGCCGAACTGCCGATGCGCAGTTTCATCACTTCGTCTCGTAATGCGCCGCCACCAGCCGGTCGAGCAGCCGCACACCGAACGCGGTCGCTCCCTTCGGCACGGTGGCAGTGTCTTTGCTGCTCCAGGCAGTGCCCGCGATATCCAGATGCGCCCAGGGCGTGCCAGTGGCGACGAAACGCTGGATGAACTCGGCGGCGATCACAGCCCCGCCCCAGCGACCGCCGATATTCTTCATGTCGGCGATGTCGGATTTCAGTTGCTTGTTGTAGGCTTCGGCCAGCGGCATCCGCCACAATTTCTCGCCGGTCTCCTCCGCCACCGCCGAGAGTTGGGCGGCGAGCCCATCGTCATTGGCAAACATGCCCGCATATTCATGGCCAAGCGCCACGATGATCGCACCCGTCAATGTGGCCAGATCGACCATCAGCCGCGGCTTGAAATTCTCCTGGCAGTAATGGATCACGTCGGCCAGCACGAGACGCCCCTCGGCATCGGTGTTGAGCACTTCGATGGTCTGGCCCGAGGCGGAGGTGACCACATCACCCGGCCGCATCGCGGTGCCCGACGGCATGTTCTCGACAAGGCCGACGAGACCCACCGCATCGACTTTCGCCTTACGACCGGCGAGTGTCGCCATCAGGCCGATCACCGCACCCGCGCCCGCCATATCCCATTTCATGTCCTCCATGCCGGGGCCGGGCTTGATCGAGATGCCGCCAGTGTCGAACGTGACACCCTTGCCGATGAAGGCGAGCGGCGCATTGTCGGTTTTCTCGATTTTTGCGACTTTGCCCTTCTTGCCCTTGGTCGGCACGGCCTCGCCGGATGCGCCATTCCACTGTAGCACCACCATCCGCGCCTCACGCTCCGAGCCCTGCGCCACAGCCAGCAACGCCCCGAACCCGAGCTTGCTCATCTCCTTCGGCCCCAGCACCTCGACCTTCAGGCCAAGCGATTCCAACGCCTTGCAGCGATCCGCCATCTCGGCGGGATACAGCACATTCGGCGGCTCGGAGACCAGATCCCGCGTGACGAACACGCCCGTCACTGTCGCCTTCAGCGGCACCCAGGCCTCACGCGCCTTCACCGGATGTCCGGCCAACACAACAAGCTTGGACAGACGCGGCTTGTCCTCAGCCTTCTCCTTGGTGCGGTAACGGTCGAACCGATAGCTGCGCAACGCCGCCCCCGTCGCCACGGCTGCGGCGAGTTCGGCGGAGAGCGCACCAGCGGCGATATGGGCCGACTCCTCCTTGGTCAGCAGCGGCACACAAGCGCCACCAGCCTCCTCGGCCAGACGCTGGGTGAGCTCGGAGAGCTTGCCGATGCCGATGGCGATCACCCGCGACAAATTCGCGCCGGGCGCCAGGATCGTGCAGTTCGACCCAGCCTTGCCCTTGAACTCGGCCGCCACGAGCGCCCGTGAGATTGCCAAGCCCGTGGCCTCATCGGCCTGCGCCAGCAGGTCGGCATTGAGAGTCTCCGCCTCCTCCACCAGCAGCACGAGTGCGCCGGATTTGGGCAGGACGGATTTGGCGAAACCGATATCGAGCATTCTTGTTTGTCCGGCGAAAGTGAAGCTGAGGCCCCGACATTAGCAGTCCTGCCCTGCTTGACCAGTCGGATGCTTGGCGGGCCTGCTTCATGTGGTTATTCAGAAATCATGAACAACAACGAAATGCTGGAACTCGCCTTTAATCTGGCCGCCCGCGCCGGGGAAATCATCCTCGATGTGCGCCGTCGCGGCTTCGAGACCATGCACAAGGAAGACCGCTCCATCGTCACCATCGCCGACCACGAAGCCGAGGCAATGATCTTGGCCGCCCTGCGCGAAGCCACGCCCGATATCCCGGTAGTGGCCGAGGAGGAGATGGCCGCCGGCCACAACCCCGCGCAGGTCAGCCGCTTCTGGCTGGTCGATCCGCTGGACGGCACGCGCGAATTCGCCGCAGGCACCGACGATTTCGCCGTTTGCATCGGGCTGATCGAACATGGCGAACCGGTGCTCGGCGTCGTCACCGGTCCCGCGCATGGCGAGGCCTTTGGTGCGATCAAAGGGCAGGGGGCGATCAAGCGCGACGCTTCCGGCGAGCGCGCGATCCATGTCCGCCCCGAGCCCGCCGAGGGGCTTACGGTGATCGCCTCGCGTCGCTCGGGCAATCATCCGGCGGTGCAGCGATATCTCGGCGACCGGAAGGTGGCCGAACTGGTGCAGACCGGCTCGGCGTTGAAATTCTGCCGCATTGCCGAGGGCGTGGCCGATCTCTATCCGCGTTTCGGACGCACAATGGAGTGGGACACGGCGGCCGCCCAGATTGTGCTCGAAGAAGCGGGCGGTGCGGTGCGCAATGCCGAGACCGGCGAAATTCTGCGCTATGGCAAACCCGGCTTCGAAAATCCACCTTTCGTCGCATCGGCGACATGACCGAACTTCTGGCCGCCACACCGGACAACATCGCCCACGCTGCCGAATTGCTCCGCGCGGGCGAACTCGTCGCCTTCGGCACCGAGACGGTCTACGGCCTGGGTGCTGACGCCACCAACATGCGCGCCGTCGCCCGTGTCTTCGAGGCAAAAGGCCGTCCGCATTTCAACCCGCTGATCTGCCACTACCCCTCCGCCGAGTCCGCCTTCGCCGATGTCGAAGCCCCAGAACTTGCCCGCCGCCTCGCCGACGCCTTCTGGCCCGGCCCGCTGACCTTGGTGCTGCCACGCCGGATCACCTGCAACGTGGCTCTCTTGGCCGGTGCCGGACTCGACACGCTCGCCGTCCGCGTGCCCGCCAACCCCGACGCACTCGCGCTGCTGCGGGAAACCTCCCGCCCAGTCGCCGCCCCTTCGGCCAACCGCTCAGGTCAGGTGAGCCCCACCACCGCCTCCCATGTCATGGCCGGTCTCGCTGGACGCATCGCCGCCGTCATCGATAGCGGGCCATGCCCCGTCGGCGTTGAATCGACGGTGCTCGATCTCTCCGGCGGCAGGGCCTTCCTGCTGCGTCCGGGCGGGGTGACATTGGAGGCGCTGGAGGCGGTGATCGGCCCGGTGCAGCGCGGGATGACCATCGCACAGGCTCAGGCCAGCCAAAGTCTGCGCTCACCCGGCTTGATGATCTCGCATTACGCACCCGATTTGCCGGTGCGTCTGAACGCGCAGAACGTCGCCGCCGATGAGGGGCTGCTCGCCTTCGGCCCAGCTCTGCCCGGTGCGGGCGCGGTGTTTCAGTTGAGCGAAAGGCGCGATCTGGTCGAAGCCGCCTCCCGCCTGTTCGACGGGCTGCGCGCGTTCGATGGCATCCCAGGGCTGAACGGCATTGCGGTGATGCCGATCCCCGAGACCGGCCTTGGGCTTGCGATCAATGACCGTCTGGGGCGAGCAGCAGCCCCGCGTGGTCTGACGTAATCTTTCAACTTGCACCAAAGGTGCTGACCTTTGGGTCTTCATCGTCATTGCGAGGAGCCGAAGGCGACGTGGCAATCCAGGAATCGCGAGCCCGGCCCTGGAGTCCTGGATTGCCACGCTTCGCCCGCAATGACGCGGACGAGTAAGCCATGTCTGCCGTCGGGATTAACCCCCAACCGGCCTGAGATCGACCCGCACCGCGTCAATCCCGCCCGGCTCAGCGGGAAACCGCGTCAATACCAGCGGGTCATGGCCCGGAATGATATGATCCGGCCCGTCGGCGAGTTCCTCGCAGATGCGCCAGCCCTCGGCCATCTGCATCACATCGACCACGATGGGGAACGGTTTGCGGCGCTGGATATTCTCCCAGTAATGCGTCGCGTCCGACGCCAGCACCACCCAGCCGCGCGCCGTGTGAATCCGCACGATCTGCAATCCGCCGCTATGACCGCCGACCAAATGCACCGAGATGCCCGGCGCGATGGCTGCCGTCCCGTCATGGAACACCACCCGCCCGGCATAGACATGGCGCACCGCGTCGAGCACGTCCTCAAGCTCCAGCGGCGCGCGCAGCACCGCGTGGCACATGCAGCGACCGGTGGCGAAATGCATCTCCTGGTCCTGCAGATGAAATTTGGCGCTCGGAAATGCGTCGAGGCAGCCAGCGTGGTCGTAATGCAGATGCGTGAGAATCACGTCCGACACATCAGCAGCCGTAACACCGACCGATTCGAGGGCTGCGACCGGGTGTCGCAGCAAAGTCCGCCCCCGTGCGACGGCCACCGGCTCAGTGAAGCCGGTATCCACCACGATCACCCGCCCACAGCCACGGATCACCCAGACGAAATAATCCATCGGCATATTGGCCGCATGGTCGTCAGGGAAGAGGAAATTCTCCGCCGCGCTGCGCTTCTGCATGGTGGCGTAGCGCAGAGCGAGAATTTCATACTGGGGCGAATCTTTAGGCATGCTGGCGTGTTCTCCCGAACGGATCGGGATGCCAGCATGCCTGCGCCGTCGCGTCTACGCCCGCGAAAACACCTTCCGCACCACGCCCGCCAGCCATCCCTCACCGGCAATCGAGCCACCGACCTTGCCCCAGGGCAGCACCGCCCAGAAGCGCTCATGGACGTAATAGAGGCCGATCTTGGTGAACACCTCGGTCAGTGCGATGGTCCCCGCCGTCTTGATCTGACCGGTGAAGATCCAGCTCAGCACGAAGGTGTCGATCGAACCGATCGCCCGCCAGCTCGCCGCCTTGGCCAGGCTGCGCCAATGCCATTCGCGCACCGCATCGCTCTGCGCAACAATCGGCTCGGCCACCGTCTCAGCCACGATCACCATGCCCAAGGCCGCTGTGGCATTGCTGCGCTTGTCGACAAGAATGAAACCACCAAGGTCACGATCCTCATCATAAGGCGGGGCCACAATTGGCCGGTCGAGTTTCAACTCGACCAGACCGATGGCGTTTGCCTCCAGCCCGTCCGACGGGGTGGGAGCGTAGGAATGAATATCAATCGCGTGGCGAACAGCCGCGATGCGCGCGTTGGCCGTGGTGCTGCCGATGCGCATCTCATACTCGCCCACAATGTCGAGCGGGGCCTCGTCCATCCATAGAATTCGGGCGGACAAATTTCGCTTCGGCGTGAGCGTGTCCGCCTCGCCCACAATCACGTCACCGCGCGAGATGTCGATCTCCTCGCGCAGCGTCAGCGTGATCGCCTGACCGGCAAATCCGCGCGCCAGATCACCGTCCGCCGTCACCACCCGTGCCACCGTCCCGCGTGCGCCGGAAGGCAGCACGCGGATCTTGTCGCCGGGGCGCACCGAACCGCGCGCGATGGTGCCCGCATAGCCACGGAAGTTCGATGTGCGGCGATTCACCCATTGCACCGGAAGACGCAGCGCACCGGCAGAATCTTCAGCCTGATCGACCTCGATGGTCTCCAACAGGCCAAGCAAAGTCGGCCCCTCATACCAGGGCATCCGCATCGAGCGGACCACCAGATTGTCGCCGTCCCGCGCGCAAAGCGGGATCGCGGTGATCGAGGCAAAGCCGAGCGGTGCCACGACGCGACGATACTCCGCCACCAGCGTCTCG
>CAITEF010000481.1 GCA_903891315.1 uncultured Rhodospirillales bacterium
CATGACCCTTGAAACCATCGCGCCGCTTGGCAATGATCCCATTGTCAGCCTGCCCGCCGTGGAAGTCTGACAATCACCGGCCAGACCGCCGGAGACGCGTAATGACGCCGTGGCTCTTACACCACGACCAGGGACACGATCTTAAAACGATATGATACTTTATTACGCGCACTCACGCCCTGGTGCCCCAACGTCATCTTGGGAGTTGCTCGAGGACCATCTCGCGGCCGTGGAAAAGGCGGCCGCGGTCTTCGCTGGCACATTTGGCTGGCAGGCCGTCGGTGCGATTGCAGGACGCCTGCACGATTTCGGCAAATATTCTACTCAGTTCCAGGCCTATATCACGGGCACCGATCCCAAGCTGCGCGGAGGGGACCATTCCTCCGCCGGCGCCAAGATGGCGGAGGCCCGCTATGGTGGCTTCGGCAAGATGTTGGCCCATGCTATCGCGGGCCATCACGCTGGGCTTGCCGACGGTCTCGCTCTGAGCCGTCGGCTCGCGGGGTTCACGCCAGAGCCCGGCATCGCGAGCCAGCATCTCACCGCAAGCCTGCCGGCCGGGTTGTCGGCGGCGCCTATGCAGAGATCACCTGACTCCTGGAGCGGTTTCGCCCAGGCTATGCGTATCCGCATGCTGTTCTCCTGCCTGGTGGATGCTGATTTCCTTGAGACAGAGCGCTTCTATGCCGAGGCGGCGCGCATGCCTGTCAGCCAGATCAAGATCGAAGACCTTGCGGTGCGGCTAAGGGGCTTCATGGCTGCCAAGCAGGCAGGCGCGCCAGACTCCCCGGTTAATGTGCTGCGGCGGGAGGTGCTCCGTCAGGCCGTGGCTCAGGCGGACAGCCCCCCTGGCCTGTTCACCCTCACCGTGCCGACTGGTGGTGGCAAGACGCTCGCTTCGCTGTCCTTCGCCCTCGAACATGCACGGCGACATGGATTGCGGAGGGTGATTTATGTCATTCCGTTCACCTCGATCATCGAGCAGACCGCCTCCGTCTTTCGCGACGCGCTGGGGAATGACGCGGGCGTTCTGGAACATCACGCGAGTGTCGATTGGGACGATCTGCCGGGCGACGCTGAAGGTCAGGATGGTGCTTCGAAGCTGCGGCGAGCGACGGAGAACTGGGATGCGCCGGTGGTGGTGACCACATCCGTGCAGTTTTTCGAAAGCCTGTTCGCAAATCGCACGCAACGCTGCCGCAAGCTTCACAATATCGCGCGCAGCGTGATCGTGCTGGACGAGGCGCAGACCCTGCCTCTGTCGCTGTTGAAGCCTTGCATGGCGGCAATGGACGACCTTTCCCGTAACTACGGATCTAGCTTAGTGCTGTGCACCGCCACTCAGCCTGCGCTGCGCAACCAGCAGGGGTTTAATGGCGGGCTCGATATTCCGGCCGATCGCGAACTCGCTCCTGACCCAGGACGGCTCTACGCAGCACTGCGCCTGGTGCGTGTGGAACGGCTTGCGAACCCGGTGAGCGATGAAGATATCGCCGCGCGCTTCGCCGCCCAGCCGCGCATGCTGTGCATCGTCAACAGCCGCGCCCATGCGCTCGCGCTGTTCGAGGTGATCAGGCACCTGCCCGGTGCGGTGCATCTCTCCACGCTAATGTGCCCGCGCCATCGCAGACAGGAGCTGGCACGTCTGCGCGAGGCGCTCCGTTCTGAGAAGGCACCTGTGCGTCTTGTCGCCACTAGCCTGATCGAGGCGGGCGTGGACATCGACTTCCCGGAGGTGTGGCGCGCGGAGACCGGGCTCGACGCAATCGCTCAGGCCGCCGGGCGATGCAACCGGGAGGGTCGGCCCGGGCTCGGTCGTGTCGTTGTGTTCAAGCCTGCCACTGCCAAGCCCCCACGTGCGCTGATCGCGTTCATTCAGGGTATGGAGGCGGTGATGCGTCACCACGCCGCGGATCCGCTGAGCCTGGAGGCGATGGAGGCGTATTTCCGTCATGTCTATTGGCAGAAGGGCGATGCCGCGCTGGATCAGCATGGCATTCTAAGGGCCATCGCAGAACGGGCCGGAACCCTGGAGTTTCCTTTCGAATGGCTCGCAGAGACGTTTCGAATGATTGACGAGGCGATGGTGTCGGTGGTCGTGCCGTGGCGCGTGAATGTAAATGACGATGGTGCAAAGCGCCTTCTGGCGCGGATTGGCGCGATGGAGAGGCCGCTGACTGGCGATCTGCGACGGTTGCAGCAATATATGGTCCCGATTCCCCATCGGGCTCGCGACGCCTGGCTGGCTATGGGCGCGTTGCGGCCGGTGCACGAGAGGCTGGGTGAGGCGGTGCTGCGCTTTGATGATGATGCGCATTACGACCGGCTAACCGGTCTGCGGATTGACGAACCCGCCGCACGGCGGGCGGAGGACAATATTTTATAACGGTTAATGTGATCATCGTCGGCAGGTCTGTTCGGTTGCACATGGGCAGAACAGTTCATACCGTCACAAATTCATAGGTGAGGACGTCATGGCCTACGGTATCCGTCTTCACATCTGGGGCGATCGCGCCTGCTTTACCCGGCCCGAAATGAAGGTCGAGCGCGTCTCCTACGACGTTCTTACGCCCTCCGCGGCGCGCGGCATTCTTGAGGCGATCCATTGGAAGCCGGCGATCGTCTGGGTGATTGATCGCATCCATGTGCTGCGCCCGATCCGGTTCCAGTCGTTCCGGCGTAACGAAGTTGGCGCTAAAATGAGCGCCGCGCTGGCCATGCGCGGCATGCGAGACGGCAACACGACGGGACTCGGACTTTCCGTCGAGGATAACCGACAACAGCGCGCGACGACGCTTCTGGTCGATGTCGGCTACGTCATTGAGGCGCATTTCACCCTCACTGACAAAGCCGGGGCCGAGGATACGCAAGCCAAGCATCTCAGCATGTTCAACCGTCGCGCTGGAGCCGGGCAGTGCTTTCATCGCCCGTGCCTCGGCTCCCGCGAGTTCCCGGCAGATTTCGCCTTGGCGCCGCCGAACGACGCTCTGCCCAGCTCCACGCTTCCCGCCGATCAGCGCGACCGCGACCTCGGCTGGATGCTTCATGACATCACTTATCCCGACGCAAAGTCGCAGTTCTTCCGTGCCCGCCTGCAAGACGGTGTGCTGGACGTACGGCATTGCCTGGAAGACGGGTTGGTTTCATGACCGTGCTGCAGGCGCTGGATCGCTATTACGGGCGGATGGCCGAGCGCGGCGAGGCGGAGGCGCCGGGGTTCTCGCGTGAGAAGATCAGTTTCACCGTGGTGCTGTCACCGGATGGCATGCCGGTCGCTGTTCTGGATGTGCGCGATCACAGTGGGCGAAAGCCGCGACCTGCGCTGATGGCGGTGCCGGCGGCGTTCAAGCGGACGGCGGGAATCAAGCCCAATCTGCTGTGGGACAAGACCTCCTACCTCTTTGGACGCACCGCAGCCGCGGGGCTGCGCGCAGCAGAGGAGCATGCGGCCTTCTGCAAGGCGCATCTCGATCTGTTGGCCAACGAGACGGACGCTGGTCTCGTGGCGCTGCGTCGGTTCCTAGAGATTTGGCAGCCGAATCGCTTCGACGCGGATCCGTTCCAACTTGAGATGCTCGACAGCAACATGGTCTTTCAGCTCGACGGCGACCTGCGGCGGCTGCATGAGCGCCCCGCCGCTCAGGCACTGCTGATGCGACAGGCGGGCGGCGGCAGGGCAACGAGCCTATGTCTTATCACCGGGCTGCAGGCACCGATCGCACGGCTGCATCCCAGCATCAAAGGGGTGGACGGGGCGCAATCCTCTGGCGCCTCGCTGGTGTCGTTCAATCTCGACGCGTTCAGTTCCTACCGTAAGAGCCAGGGAGACAACGCGCCCACCTCTGAGGCTGCGGCGTTCCGGTATGGGACCGCGCTGAATCGGCTGCTAGAGCGTGGCCCTGGTGGCAACAGGCTGCGCATTGGCGATGCCACCGTCGCGTTCTGGGCCGACACGTCCGACGCCGTGGATGAAGCGGCCGCCCGTCTGGCTGAAGATTTCTTCGGCGAGGCGAGCGGGGCTGCCGATCAACCGGGGACCGAGGATCGGCAGGAGGCGGCCAAGCTGCGCGATGCGCTCACTTTGGTGGCGCAAGGCCGTCCGGTCGCGGAGCTGGGCCTTGGTCTTGTGCCCGGCACACACTTCCATTTGCTCGGCCTCGCGCCCAACGCTGCTCGGCTCTCGGTGCGGTTCTGGCTAGAGGACCGACTAGACGTGTTCGTCGCGCGCCTCGCCCGGCATTACGCCGACCTGGCCATCGAGCCCTCGCCTTGGAACCCGGCCAAGCCGCCTTCCATCCAGTGGCTGCTGGTGCGCAGCACGGCGCTGTTGGAGAAATTCGATAACATCCCCCCTCTGCTGGCCGGCGAGGTAACTCGCGCTGTGCTCGGCGGCGGGCGCTACCCCCGTATGCTGCTGGCTGCTGCCATTACGCGGCTGCGCGCAGGAGACGATCCAAGGCGCGGCTGGCATGCCAGCGTGATCAAGGCCGTCCTCAACCGTTCCGAACAGGAGAAGCTGCCCGTGGCGCTTGACCCCGAAAGTCCCAACGTCGCCTACCAGCTCGGCCGTCTCTTCGCCGTGCTGGAACAGGCGCAATACGCAGCCCTTGGCAAGGTGAACGCCTCCATCGCCGATCGCTATTACGCGGCGGCCTCCGCTACCCCCGCCCGCGTCTTCGCTCCCTTGCTTCGCGGTCTGCGCAACCACACGGCTGATGCGCACCGTCGCGGCCAGGGCGGCTGGATCGACTCGAAGGTCGGCCAGATCATGCTGCAACTGCCGCCCGACCTCCCGCGCACCCTACGCCTTGAAGACCAAGGCCGTTTCGCCGTCGGCTACTACCATGAGCGCGCCACCCGCGCGCCCAAAGCCGCCGACGTCCACGCCGACGAAACCCAGAACACCGAGATCGCGCAATGACCCAGGCCCTCACTCGCCGCCACGAATTCGTGCTGTTCTTCGATGTCCAGAACGGCAACCCCAACGGCGACCCCGATGCCGGCAACATGCCGCGCATGGACCCGGAGACCGGCCATGGCCTCGTCTCGGATGTCTGCCTCAAGCGCAAGATCCGCAACTTCGTCGAAACGTTCCACGAAAATGAGCCCGGCCGGCGCATCTACGTCACCGAAGGCGCCGTACTCAACGAGAAGCATCGCGAGGCCTATATCCACGAATATCCGGATGATCCGAAGGTTAAAACGGCTGCCAAGCTGTCACCCAAAACCGACGACGAGGCGCGCCGCCTGCGCCGCTTCATGTGCGACAATTTCTTCGACATCCGAACGTTCGGCGGCGTTCTCTCCACCGGTATCAATGCCGGTCAGGTGCGCGGCCCGGTGCAGATCGCCTTCGGCCGCTCGGTGGAACCGGTGCTGCCGCTCGAAATTTCCATCACCCGCATGGCGGCCACCAGCGAGAAGGAAAAGAAAGACCGCGTCGAAGGGGACGACGAGGAGAAGCGCGGCGACAAGCGCACGATGGGGCGAAAGCATATCATTCTTTACGGCCTGTATCGCGCCCATGGCTATATCTCCGCCCCGCTCGCCTCCCACGAGATCAAGGGCACCGGCTTCAGCGAGGCGGATCTGGAGCTGCTGTTCCAGGCGCTGGGCCAAATGTTCGAACACGACCATTCCGCCGCGCGCGGTGAGATGGCGACACGCCGACTGATCGTCTTTCGCCACGACAGCGCACTGGGCAACGCGCCGGCGCACGCCCTGTTCGACCGGGTGAAGACCTGGCGGGTTCTCGGCGGCGAGCATCTTCCCATCGCCAGCGAGGGCGACAACCGCCCGCCCGCCCGCGGCTTCGGCGATTACGCCATCACGGTGGATCGCACCGATCTCCCCCACGGTGTGGAGGTGATCGAACGCTGACCCCACCATGACACCGGCCCTCTCCCCCGAGACGGAAGACGGGCTCATCCCGCTCTCGGCCTTGCAGCACCAGCTGTTCTGCCAGCGGCAATGCGCCCTTATCCATGTCGAGGGGCTGTGGGCGGAGGATGCGGCAACCGCCGAGGGCCGCATTCTTCACGAGCGCGCCGACTCCGGTCAGGCCGAGCGCCGGCCGGGGGTCCGCATCGCCCGTTCCCTCGCCTTGCGCTCGGCGGCCCTCGGTGTGTCGGGGAAGGCAGATGTGGTGGAATTTCACGGTGCCGCCCGCCAGCCTTTCCCGGTGGAATACAAGCGCGGCAAACCCAAGGCCCATCGCGCCGACGAGGTGCAGCTCTGCGCCCAGGCGATCTGCCTCGAGGAGATGTTTGACCGGCTGGTGCCGGAGGGCGCGCTGTTCTATGGCCAGACAAGGCGGCGCCAGCTCGTCACCTTCGATGCCGATTTGCGGGGGCTCACCGCCCGCATCGCGGCGGAGGCACGCGCGATGATCGCTGAGCGGCGCACGCCGGGTCCGGTGGCAACGCCGGGCTGCCGGCGCTGTTCGCTGCATGATCTCTGTCAGCCGGAGCGCCTGGCCAACCCGCCCTCCGTCGCGCGCTGGCTGGCGCGGCAGCTGGAGGGCTGAGCGTTGCGCAGGATGCTCAACACGCTCTATGTAACCAGCGAGGATGCCTGGTTGCGCAAGGACGGCGAGAACATCGTCGTGGAGCAGGAGGGTGTCGAGCGAGGGCGCATGCCGTTGCATATGCTGGAAGGGGTGGTGTGCTTCGCCCGCCTCGGCGCCTCGCCTGCCCTGCTGGCAGCCTGCGCGGGAGCAGGGATCACATTGTCCTATGTCTCGCCGGAAGGCCGCTTTCTCGCCCGGGTGGAAGGCCCGCGCACCGGCAACGTGCTGCTGCGCCGGACACAGTTCCTCACGGCAGCGGATGGCGCGAAGACCAGCGTGATCGTGCGTGGTTTCCTTGCGGGCAAGGTTGCCAACCAACGCGCGGTGGTGCGGCGGGCGCTGCGGGACCACGGCGAAGGCATGGAAACCGCCAACCGCACGCGGCTGGACGAGGCGGAGCATCGGCTGACCAACATCACGCGCCGCCTGCTGCCGGCGCCGGACGTGGAGACGCTGCGCGGGCTGGAGGGGGAAGCGGCCTCGGTCTATTTCGGCGTCTTCGATCTGCTGTTGCGCGGCGACAAGGCGGCGTTCCGCTTCACCGTCCGCTCGCGCCGCCCTCCGCTGGACCGTGTCAACGCGCTGCTGTCGTTTCTGTATGCCATGCTGGGCCATGACTGCCGATCGGCCTTGGAAGCCCACGGCTTCGACCCGCAGGTGGGTTTCCTGCATACCGACCAGCCCGGGCGGCCGAGCCTGGCGCTGGATCTGATGGAGGAATTGCGCCCAGTGCTGGCGGATCGACTGGCGCTGAGCCTGATCAACCGCCGTCAACTGGCCGCAGAGGATTTTGTCATCGAGGAGGCCGGCGGCGTCCGGCTGACCGATGACGCGCGAAAGCGCGTTCTGGTGGCCTGGCAGGAGCGCAAGCGTGACGAACTGGGTCATCCATTTCTGGAAGAGACCTGTCCCCTGGGGATGGTGGCCTATCTCCAGGCACAGCTGATGGCGCGTCACTTGCGCGGCGATCTGGATGGATACCCACCCTTTATCTGGAAGTGAGGTGAGTTTTGTTGATGTTGGTGACCTACGACGTCAGCACCATCGACACGGCCGGCAGGCGTCGGCTGCGCCGGGTCGCGCGACGATGCCTCAACGTCGGCCAACGCGTTCAGAACTCCGTTTTCGAGTGCGAGGTTGACCCGGCACAATGGGCAGCCCTGCGAGCCGACCTGATCGCGGAAATCGATCCCAACACGGACAGCCTGCGTTTCTACCGCCTCGGCGCGCAGGGACGCACCCGGGTGGAGCACGTGGGCGCAAAGCCGACCCTGGACCTGGAAGGTCCGCTCATCTTCTGACGCCACATCCCGCGCGAACCCGGAGCAAACAGAGTGCACCACACAGGTTCGCGCACCAGAGATATCTCAACCTTCCAAAACATTATCGCACTTTCCAGAGCGGCCCTGGACAGTGGAAGCGGAAACGCTCGATGGTTCGCGCAGACCAAGGATTTTCCCTTTTCCTGCCAGATGCTTCATCATAAAGGATGTCGCCCCCTCACGGGGGCGTGGATCGAAACGCGTTCGATGGCCGCGTGCATGGCCTGGGCACCGTGTCGCCCCCTCACGGGGGCGTGGATCGAAACTCCTCGCTCAGGCCCTTGGCCATGGCCAGCCGGTTGTCGCCCCCTCACGGGGGCGTGGATCGAAACCTGACGCCTGCCCGCCGGTCATCACATACGACCATGTCGCCCCCTCACGGGGGCGTGGATCGAAACGTGAACCAGCTCAGCCCCTCCGACCCGCTGCTGTGTCGCCCCCTCACGGGGGCGTGGATCGAAACGTGCAACGGGAACACGAACGGGATTAGCCTGGTGTGTCGCCCCCTCACGGGGGCGTGGATCGAAACTCGGCGGACAGCATGGCTTGGTCAGTCGCGGCGCGGATGGAAGGTCGCCCCCTCACGGGGGCGTGGATC
>CAITEF010000482.1 GCA_903891315.1 uncultured Rhodospirillales bacterium
AATTCGGACGGATAGTATTTGCACAAGGCGCGGAAGGCGTCATTCAAGATGATTCCTGCGCCGATTTCGAGGAAACCGTTTTTCTCGCGGATTGTTTTCAGTTCTGCGACCTGACCAAGATAAATGATGTCGCCCAGATTGCGCGTGGTCTGTAAAATAGCGGATTGATCTTGCGGCACCGCCGCACAATTTCTCACCCGGACTTGGTGCTGGCCTGGATTGGTGCCAAAGACCGCGCGCGGCGGAATTCGCCGATTTCAATTGGGTGAGAGCAATGTCGAGCCTGCTGCAATTTCCCGCCGATTTGCCCTGGTGGGTTTCCCTGGCGGTTCTGGTGCCGGGTGCGATCTATGCGCTTCTGCTGCTGGCGATGCCGTTCAGCGTCTTCGGGCTGAAATCACGCCTCGACCAGATCGAGGGGCAATTGGACGGGATTGCCGAAGAATTGCGTGCGATCTCGGCGCGACTTCCAGCACGCCCCGGAGTTTCATCGGCGAATTCGGTGTTGGGTGAACAAATGCCGCAGGTGGCCAATTTGCGGGACGCGGCCGAGATGGCGGCCTCGATGCGTCCGCTGCGAGCGGCATCGGATGTCGAGCCGGCGATGCGACCGCGCGCTGAACCACGGCTCGACTGGCGGCGCTGATTGGCGCAATCATTCCGTGTGTTTTGATCGGAAAAGGGGAATGTGATGCGTGTCGGCGTAATGCAGATGAATCCCGGATACGACAAGGCCGCCAACATCGCTCAAGCGCAGGGGCTGCTGACAAACACACACGCGATCGACGGTTTCCTCAGCCTGCCGGAAATGTGGTCCTGCCTGGGCGGTGACCGTGCGCGGAAACTCGATCAGGCGGAGAATCTGCCAGGTTTTGGAACCGGGGCCACGGGTGGTGCGGCTTATGAATTTCTGCGAGATACCGCGCGAAATCTGCGCTGCGTGGTGCATGGTGGCTCGATTGGCGAACTCGGCCAGGGAGCCGAGGCTGGTCGGTTGTTCAACACCACCGTGGTGTTCGACGCCGATGGCCGCGAGATCGCGCGTTATCGCAAGATTCATCTGTTTGATATCACCACCCCCGACGGCACCGGCTATCGCGAGAGCGCGATGTATGGTGCGGGGCAAGAGATTGTCACCTATCAGGCCGCAGGCGTCACCGTGGGGGCGAGCATCTGCTACGACATGCGCTTTGGAGAGATGTTCCTCAGCCTCCGCCGTAGAGGTGCCGAGTTGATTTTCGTGCCGTCCTCCTTCACCGTGCCGACCGGCCAGGCGCATTGGCATGTTCTGCTGCGAGCCCGGGCCATTGAGACCCAATGCTGGATCGCGGCACCGGCCACGGTCGGTCAGCATCTCGACGCGAGCGGCGGTACCCGGACAACCTACGGCCATTCGCTGATCTGCGATCCCTGGGGGCAGGTTGTGGCCGAGCAAGAAGAAGGGCTTGGCATTGTCGATGCCGAGATTGACCGCAGCCTCACCGCGCGCATCCGACGTGACATGCCGGTTCTCGAACATCGCGGCATGAGTGAGGCCGTGCCACTTGCCGGTCGCGCGGCCTGAGCGCCGGGCGGCACCATGATCCAGCGTAACCTGCACTTCGCCGCATCCATTTCGACCCTTGCGCAGGAGAGCCAAGCGCGGTTGGTGGCGCTGTACGGGGACTGTCCGCTGGATCAGGCAGATATTGTCGTCGCACTCGGCGGTGACGGGTTCATGCTTGAGACGCTGCACAAAGTGCTGGAGCGGGGTGTTCCGGTCTACGGGATGAATTGCGGCTCGGTCGGTTTCATGATGAACGATTTTGCCGAGACTGACCTGCTTGGCCGCCTCTCCCGTGCACAAGCCGCCATTCTCCATCCGCTGCGTATGCATGCGGTCACCCGCACCGGTGTCGTGGCCGAGGCGCTGGCATTGAACGAAGTGTCGCTGCTGCGCGAATTGCGCCAAGCCGCCAAAATCCGAATCATCATCGACGGTCGGGTCCGACTTGAGGAGTTGATCTGCGATGGCGTGCTTATTTCCACCCCTGCTGGATCGACTGCCTATAATCTGAGCGCGCACGGTCCAATCGTGCCATTGTCGGCCAATTTGCTGCCGCTCACACCGATCAGCGCTTTCCGCCCACGCCGCTGGCGCGGCGCTTTGCTGCCAAGTTCGGCGGAAGTGCTGTTCGAGGTGCTAGAACCGGACAAACGACCGGTCGCCGCCGTGGCCGATGGCACCGAAGTGCGCGACGTTTTGAGTGTTGCGGTGAACGAGGATCGCGAATTGCAAGCGCGTATCCTGTTCGACCCGGACCAAGGATTGTCCGAACGGATCTTGGCCGAACAGTTCACGGTGTAGCTGCATTTTGGGGGGCGTCGGGACAGCTCAGGCGGCCGACAATGCCGTTTGTTCTATGACATCGAGAGCAAATGGCCGATCAGCTGATACCATCTCAGCCTGATTCCCGTTGGGATCGCGTATCATATAGCCGCGCCCCCAGACGGTTCCGATCAGATTGTCTGCCCCCACGAGCTGCAGTTTCTTGCGCAGCTTGCAAATAAAGACGTCGATTATCTTCATCTCAGGCTCATCCATGCCGCCATAGAGATGGTTGAGGAAGGCCTCCTTGGTCAGAACCATGCCTTTGCGCAGGACCAGCAATTCCAGGATCGCGTATTCCTTGCCGGTCAGATGCACCTGGGTGTCCCCCACCAATACCTCGCGGCTGTCGAGGTTGAGGCGCAGATTGCCGACGCGCAGGCTTGGCTGGCTGAACCCTTTTGACCGGCGGACGATGGCCTGCATGCGTGCCACCAACTCGCCTTTGTCGAACGGCTTGGTGATGAAATCGTCCGCGCCGACGCCCAGTCCCTTAACCTTCGCCTGTGGGCGAGAGAGTCCAGAAAGGATGAGCACCGGCGTGTCGATCCGCGAGGCCCGCATCCGGCGGACGACCTCGTAGCCCTCCATATCCGGCAGCATCAGGTCGAGCACCAGGATGTCGTAATCGTAATGGCGCACCAACTCGAGCGCCTCCTGCCCGGTATCAGCCTCATCGACAACCGCGCCGCCGGACTTCAGCAATAGCGCGACGCCCCGAGCTGCAGTGATATCGTCTTCCACTAGCAAAACGCGCATTGACCCCTCCACTATACAACCTATGCGGGTATATCATCAAAGGTGCCCGGCATCCACAAAGTTTTCATCTTTATGTTGAATTATTTGTCTCGAATCGGAATGAAATTTGACGCGGGGACGGGTGTTGTCAGAAAATCGAAACGCTGTCTTGAAAACGTGCGCATCTCTAAACTTCGCCAAGCGTTGTCTGGCGGCGGAGGCGGCATTGCGTGGCGCGGACGTCCATCAGTTGGAAGGACAGATCAGCGCAATCTCTGGTCTAATGGTGGAAGTGGAACGACTCGGCCAGCGTGTGTCGGTGGGGGATCGGCTAACGCTACGGGCGCGCGGCGGACAAGAAGTGCTGGCAGAGATTGTCGGCGTTCGCGGGCATGCCGCGAAGGCCACCGCCTTTGCCGCCACTGACGGGCTGGGATCGGGAAGTCTTGCGACTATGGGGGTGGTGCAACCACAGGGTGTAAATAGCGGAGCGACTCTTGCGGTTGCCGATGGCTGGATCGGTCGGGTGCTCGACCCACTCGGCAGACCCCTTGATGGCAAAGGAGCACTTCCGGTTGGGCCATTGACGCGACGAGTGAGGGCCAGTCCGCCAAGTGCCACGGAGCGTTCCCGGCTCGGCGGGCGTCTAAATCTCGGCGTGCGTGCGCTCGATCTGTTTGCCACCTGCCGCAACGGCCAGCGTCTCGGCCTGTTTGCTGGGTCGGGCGTTGGGAAATCCACGCTGCTGTCGATGCTTGCCCGCCGTGCCGCCTGCGATGTCGCGGTGTTGGCTTTGGTTGGTGAGCGCGGGCGAGAGGTAAGGGAGTTCCTTGAGGATGATCTGGGGGACGAGGGTCTGGCTCGCTCAGTCGTGGTGATCGCTACCTCAGACCAGCCGCCGCTGATGCGTCGCGAGGCAGCGTATACGGCGATGACGATTGCCGAGCATTTCCGCGACGAGGGCAAGAACGTATTGCTGATGATGGACAGTGTGACGAGGTTCTGCCTCGCCTTACGGGAGATCGGCCTTTCGGCGGGCGAGCCCCCCGCCACGCGGGGCTATCCGCCCAGCGTGTTTGCCGAATTGCCCCGACTGCTCGAGCGCGCTGGTCCAGGCCCGGAATGGAACGGGCCGACGGGGCATATTACTGGACTGTTCACTGTATTGGTGGAAGGGGATGACCACAACGAGCCGATCGCTGACGCAGTGCGCGGCATTCTTGATGGTCATGTAATTCTTGACCGCAGCATCGGCGAGGCCGGGCGCTACCCTGCGGTGGACGTGCTGCGTTCACTTTCTCGCACCGTCCCTGGCTGCCTTTCTGCAGACGAGGCCGCTCTCGCCAATCGGGCTCGTGCCTTGTTGGCGGTGCAGGCCGAGATGGCTGATCTGGTTCGCCTCGGTGCTTATAGAGCAGGCAGTGATGTACGGGTCGATGAGGCACTTCGTCTGGTGCCTAAAATCGACGCAATGCTGCGGCAGGGGCGTGCAGAGTTTGCAACGTTGGAAGAAGCCTTTGCCCAACTTTCCACCATTCTTTCGGAGGCGGCGTGACAATGAGACGCGACGCTTTGCCCATACTGCTGCGCCTACGTCGAATGGAAATGGACCACGCCCGCGCCGACTTACTGGCGGCTGAAGCACGGGTCGGTGAGACGCGACAGGCGGCACAGGCGGCGCGGCTTGCGATCCTGCGTGAGATGCTTGCGGCTAGCGCGATGGAGGCGGATGACTCTGCTGTTCAGGCATTCGCCAACTGGCTGTCCGTTGGGCGAGCCACGCAAACCCGAGCTGAAGCGGAATTGCGAAGGGCGGAGGAGGATTCGATCCGTGCGCGCACATGCTTCAATTTGGCACGCACGGCGGCTGAATCCGTCGGGAAGCTGATCGACCAGCGCAATGCGGCGGAGCAGCGGGTTGATCGGGTCACTGAGCAGATGACTATGGATGAGGTGGCTTCCCGCCGATCGGGCTGATTGGTGCTGCGGGAGCGATCAATCACCGCGACACAGGTATCGCCGCAGGCGAGACGTTATAAGATTTGGGGCCTAGTTGACCATCTCTGGCTGCCGGAGTTCACGGACGATGTTTAATTCGAAGCGGTGATGCAACCGGCTGGGTGGTGCGTTCCATCAGCGTGCAAATTGCGCTCGGCCTGGTTACTTGGGAAGTGTTTCAGGGTTCGTTAGGATTATTAACTGACTGCCGCTCTCAACGCCACCACGACCAACAAAGTGTTTAGCACGACCGTCCGGCCGATCGATTCCGATCGGTCGGACCGTGCTATAGCGGGAACCGACATTCACGGCCTTCGTTGGATGGTTGCCAGTGATAGGCGCTTTTCATCCGTCCAGCAGATTCCCTAATTGCACTTGAATTTCCCGATATTTCCATTATTCTGGAACCATGGAAAAATCAGAGGCCATCGCCGCACTTGCGGCCCTTGCGCAGGAATCGCGGCTCGATGTGTTCCGCCTGCTCGTTCAGACAGGGCCCGTCGGACTTCCCGCCGGGCAGATCGGGGAACGCATTGGACTGCCGTCTGCGACCCTGTCGTTCCATCTGAACGCACTCAAGCAAGCCGGACTGGTGACCTGCCAGCGAGAGAGCCGGTCGTTGATCTACGCAGCCGCGTATCCAGTCATGAATGCACTGCTGTCGTTCTTGACCGAGAATTGCTGCGGCGGTCCCGTGAGAGGCCTTGGGCCGGTCTGCCTGCCGGAAACAAGCTCTTGCCTCGTGCCGCAAGCGAAGGAACACGCCTGATGGATGAAACCGAAATCAAGGACATGGTGCGCGCGCGCTACGGTGGCATCGCCGCGGGCGCAAATGCGTCTTGCTGCTCCACGCCGACACTCGGTGATGACTTGGCACGCGGCGTCAGCAACAAGGCGCGGGAAATGGGTTATTCCGCCGCCGAGCTGGCGGTGGTGCCGGAGGGTGCGAATCTCGGCCTCGGCTGTGGCAATCCGCAAGCTATTGCCGCCATGCAGCCGGGTGAAGTGGTGATCGATCTCGGCAGCGGGGCCGGTTTCGATTGTCTGCTGGCCGCCGGCCAGGTCGGTGCCGCCG
>CAITEF010000483.1 GCA_903891315.1 uncultured Rhodospirillales bacterium
CAAGGATATTCTGGATCTGGTGCTGGGCGGCAAGGAGCCCTCGATTGCCCAGGCCTTGCGCCAGCCCCTGGTGATGCCGGACACGGTCACCGCGCTCGACGCCCTGTCACAACTCAAGAGCGACCCGCTCGGGTTGGCTTTGGTGATGGACGAGTATGGCAGTTTCGAAGGTCTGGTCACCGCCGCCGATGTGCTCGAAGCCATCGTCGGCGAGGCGGTCGCTGCCCAAGATGTCGAGGCGCAGGCGGAGAGTGAGTTGAGCGGCGTCTACACGCTCGATGGCATGACGCCGGTGGATGACATCAAGGCCCGGCTTGATCTGCCCGATCTGCCCGCCGAGGGCAGCTACCACACGCTCGCTGGGCTAACGCTGGCTCTGCTGCGCCGCGTGCCGCGCCAGGGCGACCGGATCGTGTTCGGCGGCTGGCTCTTCGAGGTGCTGGAGATGGAGGGCAGGCGGGTCAGCCGGGTGCGGGCGACGCGGGAGACGCCGGAGGAGGGGTGAGCAAGTCGCCTTTGGCGCAGACTCGTGCCGCCAATTTGTCACCCTGACGCTGCGCTCAGGGTGACGGGAGAGTGTGGCTCAATTTCAGCCAATCGCCGTCTAATTCAGCTTTGAAGTCGCCGTCTTCATCAACGCCGTCGCGTTGTCGAGCGAATCAAGAATGATCTTCCCGGCCCGTTGCACCGCCGGATCCGCGTGAACCGTCAGCCTCTCCGCCACCAGCATGGCCGGGCCGAGTGCGTTGCGCAGATCATGGATCAGTTTTCGCTGCGGGTCTTCGGTCATCGCGTGGTTCCGTCAGGGCGTCGAAGACTAGCCATTTTGGGCGGATCACGCCAGCGTGGCGACCATCGTGGTTGACGCGTGCGAGTTGGGCGATCTATAAGCCCCGCCTCTCACGCCCCGCGGCCCTCGCGGGGTTTGTGCTGTTGCTGCCATCAGGCAGTGTCTCGATTCTAGTGTGGAGTGTCGCCGTGAAGCGCACGTATCAGCCGTCCAAACTCGTCCGCAAACATCGGCATGGTTTCCGCGCCCGCATGGCAACCGTTGGCGGCCGCAAGGTTCTCGCCAACCGTCGCGCCAAGGGCCGCGCGAAGCTCTCCGCCTGATTGATGCAGGCGGGCGGATGATGACGCCCGACAATTCCGATCCCAAGCCCTCAAGCCGCAAGCTTGGGCGCCTCAAACGCCGCGCTGAGTTTTTGCGCGCGGCGTCCAAGGGGCGTAAGGCGGTCGCCACCGGGCTGGTGCTGCAAGCACTGCCCCGCAGTGACGATCAGCCGGTGCGGGTGGGTTTTACCGTCACCAAGAAGGTTGGCAACGCGGTTGTGCGCAATCGCACGCGTCGCCGCCTGAAGGAAGCCGCACGCCTTCTGCTCGCCGAGATCGATGTCGGCAGTGTCGATCTGGTGCTGATCGGGCGGGACGCCACGCGTGGACGAAAATTCACCTCGCTTGTCGAAGACATTCGCCGCACGCTGACCAAGGCTGGCGTGACGTGAAGGTCGCCGCTGAAATCCTGGCTGGTGGCGTGCGCGTCTACCAACTCACGCTGCGCGCAGTGATCGGCGGCCATTGCCGCTTTGAGCCGTCGTGCAGCCATTATGCCATTGAAGCCCTGCGCACGCATGGCGCTCTGCGCGGGACGGCTCTTGCCACGAAGCGCGTCCTGCGCTGCAACCCGTGGCACGAAGGCGGATATGACCCCGTGCCCGCCGATTGTTCATCCTCTCACGACCGGATTTCAGCCTGATGGATCAGAAACGCCTGTTGATCGCAATCGCCCTGTCGGTTGCGATCCTGCTTGGCTTCCAGGCTTTGATGCCGAAGCGTCCGACACCGCCGCCGAGCGAGCCGGTGGCTGCCAGCGCGCCTGCCTCCTCCGGCGTGCCCGGCGTCGCCGGACCGTCTGCTGCGATGACCCGTGCGTCGATGTCGCCCGAGACGGTGAAGGCCGAAGCCACCGCCCCGCGCGTTGAATTCTCCGCCGCCCGCGTGCAGGGCAGCATCAACCTGCTCGGCGCCAAGCTCGACGATCTGGTGCTGCGCGACTATCGCGACACCATCGATCCGAAATCCCCGCTGGTGCGCCTGCTGGAGCGCCGAACCGACACTCAGCCTTATTATGTGCAGTTCGGCTGGACCGCGGCCCCTGGCGACACCACAAAGCTGCCGGGCAATGACACGCTGTGGACGGCCTCG